>JACPCQ010000049.1:0-17435 GCA_016179715.1 Parcubacteria group bacterium | reverse complement strand
GCGCTCATCACGCTCATCGCGCTTGTCGGTGCATATTGGTTTTTTGTGAAGCTTGAGGTGAGCGCTGTTTTTGTGCCGTTTGTCGGTCCGGTGTCGCTGGGTATTTTATTTGTGCCGGTCTTTGTTTTGGTCATGCTCGCAACATTCAGCGGTAGCGTGATTGATGGACTGGACGGGCTTTCGGGAGGGACGCTTGCCGCGGCATTTGCGGCGTATTCGGGTATCGCGTGGGCGCAGGGGCAGGTGGACCTCGCGGCGTTTACGGGGGTGATTGTGGGCGTCTTGCTCGCGTTTTTATGGTTTAATATCCCTCCGGCGCGCTTTTATATGGGGGAGACGGGCATGTTCGGGCTTACCACAACGCTTGCGGTAGTGGCATTTCTGACCGAGCAGGTTGTGGTGCTTCCCATTATCGCCTTCCCTCTGGTTATGAGTTCGGCATCGGTAATTTTGCAATTTGCTTCAAAACGCTTTTTGAAACGTAAACTTTTTCGCGTGGCTCCCTTGCATCATCATTTTGAAGCAATCGGGTGGCCCGCGCATACGGTGGTAATGCGCTACTGGGTGGTGAGCGTCATTTTTGCGCTTCTGGGCATGGTGGCAGCGCTTGCGGGACGGGTTACATTGCCATAATCCGGCGTTTTTGATATTGTGGGTTATGGAGAAAAACAACCGTACTCTATTTAAGAAGGGAGAGGCAAATGAGGGGTATAGATTCCCGGACAGCAACGAAACTTTCGCATTTATTCCCGATAGGGAGACAAATCGGAACAGTGGGGGACAGGAATGTTTTTGAAGTTAAAAGAAGGCCGACACATACCGTTATTGCTTTTGCGAAAGAGCTCGCAGCTAAAGGAAATGGAAGAGACTACAAGACAGCCATTGTCTTGGGCGGGCTCTCTAGCCAGATCATCTGCAACATCTTCCGTCTTCTTAAGGAAGTTGTTTCCGTTTCGTTTGTGGAGCAAGACTCAAATACCTCGTTTGTCGCGCTTGCGTGTGACAGACAGATGTCCATGCGCATGTGTGTCTGGCGTACGACTTTTTGTGTTCTGCCGGTGGTGCTGGGCAATGTGCAGGCTGGCGCGTCAATTGAGATTGCTCATGATATGGTTCGGAGGTCGTTTTTGGCCATTGAGGAAGCATTGCGGCCAAGGGGATACACGCTCCGCTTTTTAGAGGTGACGCTTGGTGTAACCACTGAAAATGCGCTCGTTATCTATGATGTCCGTAGCGAATTGCGTGCGCCAAACGGTGACCTGCTCTTCTTTCCGCGGTATGGCGATATTCTTTCTCCGGAAGACACTGAACCACTTCGCCTTGCCGCCGAATTGACGGAGAGCTTTTGCCCGCAGCCGGCCGGCCCTTTCCCTTCCGGATATTTTAGTTAGAACAATCGGTACGCTTACCGCAGGCGTTTTGAGGAACGTACCGATAGAGTTAACGAGGGCCGCACAAGCCCTCGTTTTTTTTGAACAAAAAAAGTTGTCTCCCGTGCGCAGGCGCGACGGGAGACGTGGACTAGGGGAGACGCGGACTAGATAACCTCAAAAGAAAACTCTATGGGAGCAAGAAACAGCATCTTTACTCCTTTGAGTGAGATGAGCCAGCCGTTTTTTTTCGGTGGTCCGTCCAGAAAGAGCGGAATTTTAAGTCTGGAGAGAAAGTTCTGGACTTTCCACCGCTCTTTTTCGGATAAACGCATACGCAGCATTTCCCTCCCGCTCAAAATGACCGTCTGCGGTAAAAAGAGCGGGAGTACCGCCTGAAAGGTGTCAAAGATGTGCCCCGCCTCTTTCTGCCCAACGGTCGGAGCCCAGAGGCATTTTTTGAGCGCGGGAAGTATCTCCAGCGACGGATATGTGCAGAGTATCTGGAACAGCCTTATGCGGCCTTCGAAAAATAAAAGACCGCGCAGTCCCGGAAGCGCCAGCATCTCTGCAATATCCCTCGCATTGCTTGCAGAGTTTGTGTATTTGGTCAACAGGCCGACCAGCTTCTGAACCCGCGGGAACATTTCGTTCGGGATTTCCTGCGCACATTCAGGGAGAAGCGCCTCCACAATTTCTCTACACAAGAATTCAGGATTTCTCCGGGCACGGGTTTCCAGAAATGCAAGTACTCCCTGGGTTGAGGCCGCTCCGGCATGTAGATATTCCCAAACTGTTTTTGCCACTATTTTTGCCATCTCGTCTTTCCTCCTTGCGGAAATACCGGTGGACACGTATATTTTAAAAGAAATCTATGTTCTCCTTGATATCACATTATGTTTAATTAGTCAACTTTCTTCTTGCGTTCGTCTGCGGGCTTATCTATCTGATGGGAGAGCAGACATTTGTCGCTTTCTGCGAGGGAGGGCGGGAGGGTAAAACACAACATCGCGGAAATATGTTATGCTGAAAAAGTACTCGCACCTTATTAAATCCCCGCCGAATACCCCGTGCGTAAGCACGGGAATGAGGCGGTAGGGATTTAATAAACCCCGCCGTTGGCGGGGTGAAGCTCCAGATACCTCGCGCGTGAGCGCGGGGAGCTTCATTGAAATACAATAGAGATTCAGGATTTGAGAAATGCGCGGAGTTGTCGCCCACAGGCGTATTTTCGCTTACTCATGATAAAAAAGAAAAAAAATCATCCAATTGTCGTTGCGGTAAGCGGGGGATTTGACCCGCTGCATATCGGGCATGTGCGCTATTTTCAAGAGGCAAAAAAGCTGGGGGATGAATTGGTGGTGATTTTAAATAATGATAATTGGCTTAAAAAAAAGAAGGGGTATATATTTATGCCCGAACAGGAGCGCAAGGAAGTTCTTAAGGCGCTTTCTTGCGTTGATCGGGTGATACTTACGGCTCATGAACCGGATACGGAAGATATGAGCGTGTGCTTGGCGCTGAAAGCGCTCCGTCCGGATATTTTTGCGAACGGAGGGGACCGGGTGCTGGACAATATCCCTGAAGTGGCGGTCTGTAATGAGCTAAGATGCAGTATGGTTTTTAATGTCGGAGAGGGCGGAAAGATACAATCAAGTTCCTGGCTTTTGGCAAATCATCTAGAGACGGCGCAAAAGACAGTGCGGGGCAAAGAACAGCCAAAATTTATCCCGCAGCCGGGCCAAACTGATTACACGGATGCCCGGTGGGCTCCGGTAATAAACTGCGTGGTGATGTGCGGAAAGAAGATTTTGTTGGTGCGGCGAAATAAAAACCTCAATTTCTATCCCGGTTGCTGGAACGGAATTTCGGGTTTTTTGGATGACGGATGCAGTCTGGAAGAAAAGGTGTACAGCGAATTAGCCGAGGAGATCGGCGTACCTAATGATGCGGTAGTATCCATTTTGCCCGGCGCTATATTTGACCAGGAGGCGCCGGAATATGAAAAAACGTGGGTTGTGCACCCGGTGCTGGTGCAAGTGTGTAGCGACCGGATTGTTCTGGGCGGGGAAGCGGAAACGTATCGCTGGGTTACGTTAGAGAAAGCTAAGACGCTCAATCTTCTTCCGGGTTTCCGGACGGTATTGCAAAAATTATTTCCCGATTTTTCTATTATATAAACTCTGCTGATTATCGTATGAAAGAACACGACATAGACCGTAATTATAAACACAACGTGCTTGTTATAGGCATTGTGTTATTTGCGACAATCGTGGTCGTGGTTATTGCGCTCTTGATGAGCGGCAGTGGCGTCTCATCGGAACAAGCTGCAGAGCAACAAGAGATAGAGCGCTTGCAGCAGGAGGTGAAACGCTTGCGGCTGGAGATTGATGCGGCAGAACAAGCCCGCAAGACAAAGTAGTTTTTCTGATTGCAAGGCGCTTGTGGCGGAACGAGGTAAGCAAAAGCATGATGAGAAGTGCGATGCGAAAGTTTGTTGATGCGCGATGTATCAAAAAGCGAGAGTTGATATAATTACAAATTACACATTAACGTATTATGCTTCGGTTCGGGTGCTTTCAGCCCTTTTTGGATTTACGTTACGGAATTTCTACGATGCAGGACGGCGATATGAATATTGCAACGGGAAATCCAAAGCGCGACAGCCTTGGCACGCAAAACCGCAAGAAATTTTTTGTAAAAGAGGGCATCACGGGCGCGATATTTTTACCGCGTTTTGTGCACGGGAATACGGTACGTGTTGTAAATGTGCAAAACCGAAATGAGATTGTAGAAGCGGATGCCGCGACAACACGCGAGCAGGATATTTACCTGACCGTTACCGTCGGAGATTGCTTTCCGGTGTATTGCTATGACCCGGAAACCGGAACCATCGGGCTTGCGCATGCCGGCTGGAAGGGGATTATTAGGGGTGTTCTTACGAACACCATTCAAACAATGGCAAAGCAGTTTTTTTCACGACCGGAGAACATCCGTATAGGCATCGGCCCGGGGATTTGTAAAAGGCACTATACCATTTTACTGGAGCATTTCGGATATTTTCGCGGATACGAGCATTTTATAGAAAAGCGCCGCGAGCAATATTTTGCAGATTTAGAGGGAATGATCGGCCTGCAGGCGCGCAGCGCCGGAGCTCGGCTTATAGAATCATCCGGGCAATGCGCCTATTGCCTGAATACTACTTATTTTTCGCATCGGCGCGAAAGACGCCAAATCCCGCGTGTGATGCTTGCGTATATAATGTTGCGGGGAAATGGGACAAAAAGTGAAGAAATTTAACCGCCTGCTCTTTCAGTGGTATGTAAAAAATCACAGGGTATTGCCTTGGCGTAAAACAAGGAATCCTTACCGGATTCTTGTTTCGGAAATTATGCTTCAGCAGACGCCCGTTGCCCGGGTGTTGCCGAAGTACGCGGAGTTTCTGAAAAAATTTCCTGCAATAAAAACACTTGCTTCCAAAACTTTGGGAGAGGTACTCCGTGTGTGGTCCGGGCTGGGATATAACCGCCGTGCGAAATACATTTGGGAGTGTGCGCAAGAAATCTGCAGTAAACATCGCGGAATTTTTCCGCGCGAGCGAGCGGTATTACAAACTTTGCCCGGGGTGGGACCCTCTACCGCCGCGGCACTTGAGGCCTTTGCGTTTGGAAGAGACGAGCCCATGATAGATACCAATGTGCGCCGGGTGCTCTGCAGAGTGTTTTTTGGTGGACGGGCAATTTCAGACCGCGCGCTTCGGGATTTTGCACGAACCCTTATTCCTCAAGGGAGAGGGAAAGATTGGAACTGGGCTATGATGGATATAGGGGCTTTGTTGTGCGGCGCCCGACGGCATTGTTTGGAGTGTCCTTTTGGACGGCTGCACGGTGTGGTTACGCCCTTTCAATATAAAAAACCTGCTTCCCGTTTTTGCGATTCTACCCGTTTCTATCGCGGAAAGGTACTGGCTTCGCTTGCCTCTGCCGGATTCAGAGGCCGCGAAGTAAGCCGCTTGCGTCGGGAGACGGGATTACATCGGCGCCGTTTGTCCGCAATTCTTTCTTCTTTAAAAAAAGAACAACTTGTCCGGGAAAAAGGCGAATATGTCATACTCCCATGAATTTTGCGCAGAGAGATGACCGGAATATTTTTTGTGTGTCCCGGAACATTTTTAGGTTTGCGGTTTTTGCTTTTGCCGAAGGCCTTGTTCATAATGGAAAGACATGGGTAGGCTAAACACGTGCAAACACATTCTTGTTTACATTCTGGTCATCCTTGCCGTGATGGCCGTATCGGTTGTCTTCTCGTTTTTTCTTGTACACACACTTGGATTTACGGCTGATGACAGAAGCATCCTGATTCATTATTTCCAGCAATTCGGTTCTGCTGCCCCGGCGGCGCTTATCGTGTTGACGATACTGGAGGCGGTTATTGCTCCACTTCCCGGCGGAGTGCTGCCGGTTGTCGCCGGGTTTCTTTTCGGGACGTTTACCGGGGCGTTTTATGCCTGGGCCGGAAATGTTATCGGCTCAAGCGTCGCTTTTTTTATCGCCTACATGTTTGGAGCGCGCGTGGTACGTTTTTTTGCCCCGCGCTTCAAAGAAAAACGTTATCAAGAAATCGTGACGGCGCGCAGTGCTTATTTTTGGGTTTTCTATTTTTTGCCGCTCCTTCCGGTTGATGTATTAAGTTTCGCGCTCGGGCTTTCTCGTATGAAATACCGGAAGTTTCTTGTGATGATTGCGTTGGGGTTTATGGTACGGATGTCTTTACTTTCATTTTTTGGGGATAGTCTTGCAAAACTACTGTTTGTTTTGTAGACAAGCGACTTTTACATTAAAACTTTTGTCCTGCGCGTACTTTGGAAAAAGGGGTTTTATGTAGGTAAAACGAGGGTTTGATAAAAGTAATGAATTCATGCTATATAAAAAATAGAATCAAAGAGAGTTAGCTTTCTCACTATCTACCTTACTTGGCAACGAGGACAAGGAAAGGAGGTCGCCCGTGGGTTTCTTTAAAAAATTGTGGCAATGTTTTTTCTGTTGGGATGCGGGGTCAAGTAAGCTTTGCTGGCACTCCGCACAGGCCATTATCGCTCTGTCATTCGGGGTGGGCGATAGGTGTCAGAGCAATCAAGCCCTGGCGGACACCGCGCTTTCTCTTTTCGAGCATTTTTCTCTTCCTCTGCTTTTGCAGGGGGAAGTGGCGGACAGTTTGCCGTCGGGCACCAACATCGCGCTGGTGGTCCGAAAACACAGGATACCCGGTGTATACCTTGACACCAGAGAAGTGCTTGAGCAGGTTGCCAAATTCGCAGAAAGTCGTGGCTGGTCGAGGGTGATTATCGTGGCCCACCCGGACCATGTCTGGAGGGCAAGGCTTGCCGCAGAGCGCCTTGGCTTTGAGGTGTTTGTGGCCGATACCCAAGGAGTTCCGTATGATCGGAATTCCCTCCAGCCGTGGACGAGAAGTAAAAGACGGTTTGTGCCGAGAGAAATCTTGGCCAGAGTCTTTTATCTCCTCCGTGGGTGGATATAAGACTATTAAGGAATGAGGAATGCAACAGGAAGAGTCCCTTGGACTCTTCCTGTTTTCAGTAACCCCTTTTTAACAACCCCGTGTCAATAACCCCGTAACGAGATGAAAAAACAAGTGTATGCTAATTAAACCCACGGGTTTAAATTGGCGGACAGGTATGATTTCCCTGTCGACTTTTTGTTCTATTTTTTTCTCTCATTCTTTTTCCCCGCGGCTGACGTACTGCCCGGTCTGCGTGTTGACGATTACGGTGTCGCCCTCGTTTATAAAAAGCGGAACCTGAACTTCTGATCCATTCTCCAGTTTTGCGATTTTGGAGCCGCCCTGTGCGGTGTCTCCCTTAAATCCGGGCGGCGTTTCCTTGACGATAAATTCCATTTTTATCGGAACTTCCGCCCCGATAATTTGGTGTTCAAACATGCGCAATGTAACCAGCTCATTTGCTTTCAGATAGTTTTTTACTTCTCCCAAAAGTTCTTCTTTAATTAAAAAGCGCTCCTTTGGATTTTCCGGTTCGGTAAACCAAAATTCACCGCGGTGCGTATAAAGAAATTTTGCTTCCCGCCGCTCTATAACCCCTTCTTTAAATGTTTCGTTCTGATGAAAATTGCGCGATTCCACCTTGCCGCTTATGAGATTTCGTATTTTTGTCTGCATGACGGGCTTGCGCTGCTGCATGCGCACAAATTGCGACTCCAGCACCTCGTAGGGCTCGCCGTCACTGATAAATACCGTTCCTTTTTTGAGCTCGCTATAGGTCAGCATGGGTCGTATATTAACGCAATTTTTCCGTTTTGGCAATCCTGTCTCTCTGCGCTACAATATATGTATGACAGAGAAAAAATACATTCCCACCATCGGCCTGGAAATCCACGTAGAGCTGAAAACTAGAACAAAGATGTTTTGCGATTCTCCGCATGACCCGGACGAAAAACACCCCAATGTGAATATCTGTCCGGTGTGCATGGGGCATCCCGGGACTCTTCCCACCATCAACAAAGAGGCGGTGCGACAAGTTTTGCGCGTGGGGGCGGCACTGGGGGGCGTGCTGGCCGAACACACACACTTTGAGCGTAAAAACTATTTTTATCCGGACCTGCCGAAGGGGTACCAAATATCACAACAAGAATCTCCTCTGGTGCGCGGCGGTCAGTTGGAACTGCTCTCAAGCGGAAAAGAAATTCGTATTCATCACGTCCATTTAGAAGAAGATGCGGGCAAATTAGTGCACGACAAAAAAACAAAATCCACGCTTGTAGATTTCAACCGCGCGGGCGCTCCGTTGATGGAGCTCGTTACCGAGCCGGATATGAATTCCGCCGCAGAGGCGGAAGAATTTGCCCGCGAGCTGCAGCTTTTGTGCCGGTATCTTGGTGCGTCTGACGCAGACATGGAGAAAGGTGAGATGCGTGTAGAAGTAAATATTTCGCTCGCGCCTCGTGGGAGCAAGGCGTACGGCACGAAAGTGGAGATAAAAAACATCAATTCATTTCGCGCCGCTTCCCGCGCCATTGCGTATGAAATAGAACGACAGGGAAAGAAGCTTGCAAAGGAAGAAAAAATTGTCCAGGAGACTCGCGGGTGGAATGAAGTGAGTCAACGTACGGTTTCCCAACGCTCCAAAGAAGACGCGCATGATTATCGGTATTTTCCGGAACCCGACTTACCGCCGCTCATATTAAACGTGATTCCGGAGTTCTCCGAAAATGCCATTGCCGCATCTCTTCCCGAACTGCCGCAAAAAAAACGCAAACGCTTTAAAGAAGAATACGAACTTTCTGATGAGCAGACGCTTATTTTTACCTATCACAAGGAGTTGGCCGACTATTTTGAAAAAGCGGTTTCCGAACTTTGGGAATGGGCAGCTGACACCGGGAAGGGCCCAACCGTGGTGGAGCGTTATCGTCTTACCCAGCTTGCGGCAAACTACCTGCTCTCGGACGTGCTCGGATTACTTAAGGCAAAAGGAATGGATGCGGCGGATGTACAAATAACACCGGAAAACTTTGCCGAACTGGTAAAAATGATTTACAGAAAAGAGATTTCTTCCCGTGTGGCAAAGGATGTATTGACGCGCATGTTTGCGGAAGGCGGCGACCCGTCCGACATCGTTGCGGCAGAGGGACTGGCGCAGATTAGTGACACCGGCGCGCTTGAAGATATTATCAAAAAAGTTATCGTAGAAAATCCGAATCCGGTTGCGGATTACAGAAGCGGAAAAACAGCTGCCCTACAATCGCTTGTAGGGCAGGTCATGCGTCAGACCCGTGGCGGCGCGGATCCGGAAGCGGCTCGCGAACTTCTTCGCCGGGCACTCTCCTAACGTTTTTTGACGGCCGTTTTCTGTCGGAGAAAACATCATATCCCACGACAGACGCGAGCACAATCAAGACAATCAGCGCGAAGGCAAAAAATTTTTTCATATCGCGCTCCCACTGTCTGTGGGTCGAAAGCATTGCGTCAAAAGAGGTTCTTTTGTCCGAGGTGCGACACCTTTATTTGCTTTTCGGGTTTGTCGTTGTAGAAGCAACGCCGCGGTAACACCAAAAAGGAGAAATACTCCTGCAAACAAAAAAAGCTGGCCCATGACATACTCCCTTCAGTTTGGTGTCGCGTTTGTCTGAATGGACTTATCATCCTCCAGAGATCCGGCGGGATCTTTCAAAAAGAGACCGCAGACTTCCCAGAGAAGGAAACCGATGAATAAATAGAACAATTCCATCATCTTTCTCCCTTTGGGGTTATTGGCGAGGGTGCATGTGAGTTCCACAGTTTCTATATTGAACTCTAATGCTCTATTTACATTTTGTCAAACAACGCGGTTGTATTTTACAGCGGCAAGACCGCCGTTCTGCAGAATCCCGGTGTTGATTTTGGAGAGGAAAACAGCAACCTGTTTTTCCGCTTCTTTCTCTGAATGAACTAACCGGATACGTTTTTCTTTGCGAAACCACGTTATCTGTCGTCGGGCATATTGCCAGATTTCTTTCTCCAGCGTTACTCCCAGCGCTTTGCGGGTACATTTCCCGCGTATGTACTGTGCAACGTAGCGATACTCCAAACCAAGCTCGTCCAGGCGCCTCCAACTCAACCCCTTTTTATGCAACTGCCGGACTTCGGCGACCATACCGCTTTGCAGGCGTTGACGCAATCGTTTTGCGATACGCATTTTTAGGACAGCATCATCTTCCGGCCTTACTCCAAGATACAGCAAGTGATAGGGT
Organism: Parcubacteria group bacterium; assembly: GCA_016179715.1. GTDB lineage: Bacteria > Patescibacteriota > Minisyncoccia > JACPCQ01 > JACPCQ01 > JACPCQ01. The sequence goes on along the minus strand of JACPCQ010000049.1, from coordinate 7,303 downwards.
GTTGCGGAGTCATGTTTTGGAACGGGTTTTCTTGTGACGTATATTATCTCAAGCGCGCGGATAAGGCGGCGGCGATTTTTGCGGTCAATCCCGCGCCATCTTCGCGGGTCTTTTTGTTTTAATAGAGTTGCGAGCTGTGCCGTTGTTTTTTTCTCCAGTTTTTTTCGCAGTTTTATCTGCGGCGGCACCGTCGGAAATGTCGTGGCATCAACAACCGCTTTAATGTAAAAACCGGTGCCCCCGACAAGAAAGGGGACTTTCCCGCGTGCGTGAATATCCGCAATCGCTCCCGCCGCGCATTTTTGATATTCCGTAACCGTAAAACGCCTTTTGGGCGAAACAAAATCAATGCAATAGTGTGCAACATTCTTATACACAAATACCCTTTTGTTCAACACTCGGTGTCTAACAAATATGTTAGACACCGAGTGTTGAACACGTAGCCACTTGCCCGAGACTTTTCCGGTGCCGATATCCATACCTTTATACACCTGCCTAGAATCGGCAGACACGATTTCTCCGTTGAATTTTTTTGCAAGTTTGACCGCAAGCTCGGATTTCCCCGATGCATTGGGTCCGGCGATGATGACGAGGGGCTGTTTTAACATATAATTACATATAGTATAGTAAAGAAAGTAGGAAGATGGCGTCTTGAATAGTACCTTAGGGAGGAAATGAAATGGAGAGAGACGAAAGAGACGAAGGGGAGAAAAAGCAGAAAAAGAGGATTGTATATCGCGGATCTCCTGGAGTTCCTGACATAGTTTTTGAGGAAGAAGATGTTGGAGGAGGGGAGAAGGCCCTCGTCGGTGATGCCGCAGCAGGATTCCGTTATTTTCAGAAAAGAATGGGACGGGGTCGTCGGCAAAAGAAGCCGACCCCCCCCAGATCCTGACTGGCGCTTAGATTCTGAGAAGTTAGTCTTCCCATCACAGCCTCAAGACCCTGCGCGTGCGGGGTCTTTTACTTTACACCAACAATTTCCCCCACCAATTTCCACGATTCCGCTCCGGTAATTTTTACATTAACAAATTCTCCGATCACCGGCCTCGTTTTGTTAGACACCGAGTGTTTAACATTTTTGAGGGCGACGGTTTTATTCCCGGGTGTTTTGCCAAAAAAGCGCCCGTTTTTTTGTTCGTCCACCAACACGCGCGCGACGGTTCCGACAAGGGTTTTGTTGCGCGCAAGTGCGGAGGTGCGCAGTACATCAGTGAGGCGCTCTCTGCGCTCTTTTTTTATCTCGCGCGGCACATCGTCTGCGAATGCCAACGCGGCGGCAGTCTTCTCGCGCCGGGAATACTCGGAGATAAACGCCATGTCAAATCCGATTTCTTTATAGAGCGCCAAAGTATTTTGAAATTGTTCCTCGGTCTCGCTCGGGAATCCCACGATGGTGTCGGTGGAGATGGCAATACCCGGATTTTTTGCGCGGATTTTTTTCACAAGCTCAATATAGTGCTCGCGGGTGTAGGTACGGTTCATGCGTTTTAATATGTCGTTGTTGCCCGATTGCACCGGCAGATTGATATACGGCTGCATTTTTTCGCACTCGGCAATTGCGGCAATTAAATCGTCTGAAAAGTCTTTCGGGTGCGGAGAGGTAAAACGAATCCAAAAGTCGCCCGGAATAGCATTAACCTGTCGCAGTAAATCCGCAAACGTCATACGACTCTCCTGTATTTTCGGTTTGCTGCCCATGCGTGTTTTGTTGTCCCAAACCGTTTTTTGCGCAAGTTCGGTAATGCCGTAGGAATTGACGTTCTGTCCCAAAAGCCAGATTTCTTTATATCCTTTTTCTGCGAGCGTCCGCACCTCGGACAAAATTTCTGCTGCAGGACGCGAGTATTCTCTGCCGCGGGAAAACGGCACGATACAAAACGTGCAGAAATTATTACAGCCGAAAGAAATGGGAACATACGCACGAAATGCCGAACCATATTGTGGCGTGAACGAGAGGTATTCTTCTGGTTTTTCTTGAATGTGCGTACCTAATTTTTCGGGCAGGTGCATCAGGTCGCGAATGGGGAGAAAAATATCTACTTCCGGCAGACGGTTTTTTAAGACATGTGCTTTGTGATGCATCATGCAGCCGGTCAACACCACCTTGAGATGCGGTTTTTGCGCGCGGAGTTCTTTGAAGCGCTTGTTACGCCCAAAAACGCGGTCTTCGGCCGATTGGCGTACCGAGCAGGTATTATAGACAAGCACGTCCGCCTGCTCTTCATTTTGAGCCCTGTAATAGCCCGCAAGCTCAAGCACGCCCGCAACCCGCTCGGAATCGGACACGTTTGCCTGACAGCCGAATGTGGCGATGTGGTAGAATTGCTGTGCTTCTAGCATGACCATCATCATAAGAGAATGGAGTCTTTAATTCAACGCTATCGGTATAAAATGTTGCGAAATTTTGGCGGATTTTGTCTGCACAGTATATCCACAAAAAGCGCTTTTTGCGGGGTTGACAGTGCGGAGTTAGCGAGTACAATGGAAGATGCTATGAAATAAGATGCTTACATTGACATGTTTTCAATAAATCCGCGACTGTCCGGCATAAATCGCTTATCTTGGCCAGTCGCGGGTTTGTTTTGAGAACGGACCCGGAGAAGTTCTTTGAAAATCAGATAGTGAGTAAATGCGAGAAACTTAAGATGTTTTCTTTTGTCTCGTTCGTTATAAATCGGTTTGCGTTTTGGCGCAATTGCCGATTTGACGGCCCGTCAGAGTTTTGCTCTGCGAAACTCGAGCGGGTTAGTTCAGACACGAAATTTTTTCGCCCTTCGGGCTTGAAAATTTCTGTCTTCATTGAGAGTTTGATCCTAGCTCAGGATGAACGCTGGCGGCGTGGATAAGGCATGCAAGTCAAACGGGCCAGTACTTCGCACTGGAAATTCCAAATCACAAGATACAATAACCAAACAATGCCTAATAACCAAATATTCAATAACCAGACGCGAAACGCGCGGTTTAAAATTTTGGAAATTGGAATTTGAAATTTGTTTGGACCTGCCTGCCGGCAGGCAGGATTTGTTTCTTGGTTATTGGAGCTTCCAGTGCGGAGCACTGGCTAGTGGCAAACGGGGTAGTAACACGTAGGAACCTGCCCTCATCACGGGGATAACTCCGAGAAATCGGTGCTAATACCCGATAGTCTGACCGTGCCTCACTGCGTTCGGCACAAACTCAAATGTAAAATTAAAAAATCAACCTGCCTGCCGGCAGGCAGGAGTGCAAAATTTAGGTATCGCTCCGCGATATTTATAAAAATTCGCTGCAAGCGAACACAGTAATTTTGACTTTTGCATTTTACATTTTGATTTTGAGGAGTGCCGAGCATAGCGAGGTGCGGCGGTTGATATTACTTCACGAATAAGCACCTGCTAACCTCGTGCCAGCAGCCGCGGTAATACGAGGGGTGCAAGCGTTATCCGGATTTACTGGGCGTAAAGGGTGTGTAGGGGGTACTGTGCGTCTCTTGTTAAAGCCTCCGGCTCAACCGGAGAAATGCGGGAGATACGGCAGAACTTTGAGGACGCGAGAGGTAGACGGAACTCTGGGTGTAGGGGTGAAATCCGTTGATATCCAGGGGAACACCAAAGGCGAAGGCAGTCTACTGGCGCGTTCCTGACCCTGAAACACGAAAGCGTGGGGATCGAATGGGATTAAATTTCGCTCGCTATCAAATTTTTGCGACCTTAATTTTTGCATAGACAAATCATAATTGGCTCGCGACGAAAAAATGTCGCCCTGCTCCGGTCTGCTTATGGCAGGCCATCGCGGGCACCCGACATTTTTTCTGCTCGCCTTTTTGATTTGTTTCTATGCTCCAATATGGTCGGCAAAAATTGATAGCTCGCTCTGGCGGAGAAGAAGATGAAAAGACCAGAGCGGAGCAGTGGGGGTACTGTTGAGCGCTAGTTCCCTCCGGCGGAAACGCCGGAGTGCAAATCTGTCCAGATTTTGCTCTTGAGCTTGTCAAAGGATTGCAAAATCGAGGATCCGCCATAGCCGTAAGGCAACGGCGGAGCTATATGCTGGGAACACCGCGAGTATCTTCAGGTACTGCAAAACTATTTGCAGTAAAAATCCTTGAAGTGATGCGGTCAATCAGCAGGAAAGGCGCAAGAAATCAAAGATTAAAAATCAAAGTGTAAAATGACAGTGTAAAATTCAAAAATTTTTAGATTTTGAATTGTGATTTTGATTTTTGCATTTTGAAATTTTAATTTCTTGTGACTCCTCAGAGACTATATGCCAGACAACCTCCTTTTGGGGTTGAAGATATAGTCCGAACTGCATGGCGACATGCAGAGCGTGGCAGAAATAACCACGCCCGGAACAAAAATTTGGAATTTGAGATTTTCTGATTTGAAATTTGTTTGAACCTGCCTGCCCTGTCTGCCGACAGGCAGGCGGCAGGCAGGAATTGAGAATTGGAAATTGAAAATTTCAATTTTGTTACCGCGTAACAAAATTGTAGATACCCCAGTAGTCCACGCCCTAAACGATGATGACTAGCCTTTCGAAGTATCGACCCTTCGAGTGGCGAAGCTAACGCGTTAAGTCATCCGCCTGGGGAGTACGGCCGCAAGGCTAAAACTCAAAGGAATAGACGGGGACTCGCACAAGCGGTGGAGCATGTGGTTTAATTCGACGTTAAGCGAAGAACCTTACCAGGGCTTGACATCTCAACGACAGCTTGCCGAAAGGCAGGCCTTCTCACAAGGACGTTGGGACAGGTGTTGCATGGCTGTCGTCAGTTCGTGGTTTGAACTGTTCCCTTAAGTGGGTCAACGAACGCAACCCCCGTTGCCTGTTACATGTGTCAGGCGAGACTGCCACGTTTGACGTGGAGGAAGGCGGGGATGACGCCAAGTCAGCATGACCCTTTGACGCCCTGGGCGACACACGTGCTACAATGGCCGATACAATGGGTTGCCAAACCGCAAGGTGGAGCCAATCCCATCAAAGTCGGCCCCAGTTCGGATTGGAGTCTGCAACTCGACTCCATGAAGTTGGAATCGCTAGTAATCGCAGGTCAGCCATACTGCGGTGAATACGTTCTCGAGTCTTGTACTCAGTTCTAAAGGCGCCCGGCAGCGTATATTGCCAAGAGGTTAAAATCCTCTCCTCCGTATAACCCGTTGCGGAGCGTAGCCGAAGGGCAGGACTATAGCCGCGAGGTATAGTCTGAAGGGCCCGATGTGGCAAAATACAGCCCTTCACGATTCGTCCGTTTGCGAAGAGGCGTGTTGACCTATGCAGAATGCGGTGGGTCATAGGGAAAACACTACATAAAAACCTCGAGGGGATGTATGGAATGGGAATATACGTGACCCGGGGAGATCTTGTGATAAAATAAGGGAATGGCTTCATCACAAGAAGTCAGCTGCGTCATAATACCCCAAGATTTTATCAAGGGGGAAGGACAAAACCGGTAGTTTCTGCGGATTAAATCGTTGAACTATCGGGTTCGCATAGTGCGGGAAATCCGCTTGCTATGTGGGAACACGAAGCGTGCCCTCGCTATCGTAATCCGCCCGTCAAGTCAAGGGAGCCGGGAGCGCCCGAAGTACCAGCTTTGCTGGTCCGAAGGTGAGCTCGGTGACAGGGACTAAGTCGTTTAGCCAAACTGGCTGTTGCGACCTTTGTAGAGCAATCTACAAAGAAAAACTCGGCTATATGCTGGAAAACCTGAGTATCCTAAAGCTACTCATGCTATTATTAAATAGTAATGAGTAACAATGCTTTAGGCGCAGACGATCAGCAGGGAAGTCGCCCCCTAGGGGTTGACCCCTCAGAGACTACACGCCGAGCTCCTCTCTCAAAAAAAGCTGCTATTGCCTATCTTCAGGGGGCATTACACGATGCTACCTTTAGTAGTAATTGTCGGTTTCGGTTCTCACAGAAAGGGAAAGAGTGGCTGGAGATAATACAAGAAATGTTCACTTCTCTTGGCCACAAGTCATGGATTTATCAAGAAGGTAAGACACGTGATGTCTTCGTCTTGGAGACATTAGCTCAATTTCTTGATTTTGATCTTGACCCTCTTTCTCTACAGACTAAGTCGGAACGTCGTGCGTATGTAGGAGGATTCTTTGACGCCGAAGGGGGGATACCTCATTCTGCGCTTGATCATTTCTACGTACAGTTAGTTCAGAACGATAAGATAAAATTGCAAAAAATTCAGAAGATTCTAAACAGTTTCGGAATCCGTCTTGGAAAAATACATAACCCAAGCCGACGACTGCATCCAGAATATTGGCGCGTATTTGTTCGAGCAGATTCACAACAGAGATTTGTTCAAAGAATAGAAATACGACATCCGCGCAAGAGAAAGCTCCTACGAGAGAGGATGATGATATAGTCCATGCCATATAGCGATATGTGGGTAACATGAACAAGGCACGGCTAGCGGAAGCTGGTCGTGGAATGAATTAATAACCGTTTTTCTTTTTCACAAGGTTCTTTGTGAGCCTGCCAGCCTATGGCTGGTGAGAAAGGGAAAAACAGGTGGGCGATATCGGCGCTTTGCGCCGGCGAGTGTTGGTCTTGGAGCTCCAAATTAAGACCCGGACGGGACAAAAGAAAACATCTTAGAAAGCTGTTGGAAGAACAACACCCCCGACGCATATATGCGTCGGGGGTGTTGTGATTTTTGATGCACCGCAGCCTTTTATTTAGAATGCAAATCCGCTATGATGCTTTTAGGATATTCGGGTGTTGTCTGGTGACGCCGATGGAAGAAAGGAAGCATGCGAGCATGGTTTAGTGGAAAAATGCCGTTCTGACCTGCCTGCCGAACAGACCGAAATTTTGGGTGTGTAGTTCAGTGGTAGAACGCTATCCTGATAAGATAGAGGTCGGAGGTTCGATTCCTCCCACACCCACCAATGATCTGTACCCCAAAAAGTGGGCACGCTCCACGGGGTCGGTGTTTTCTATTGATGAAGAAAAACTGGCAGGATATGCTGTTGCCTTAAAAATTCCAAAAGATAGCGAGGAATGGACAATGTTTTTTGATCTTGCCCATGCTGCCAAAGGAAAGGTTCCTGAAGATATACTGAAAAGTCCACATATTCTTTCAATACTACCAGCTTTTTATAGAACAGCAAGAGGAGAAAAACTGGACAAAAAAAGGATCAAACAACTAATTAAGCTCCTCAACGATGTCAATAAATAATGCAAAGTCCAAACTTAAGACTTATAGATGTAGTTCGTGCCGCAAATAAATTTTTAAGCACCTATCATCCCTCCTTATCCCTACCTATCCCAATAGAAGAGATTGTTGAACAGAACGTAGGTG
>JACPCQ010000024.1 GCA_016179715.1 Parcubacteria group bacterium | reverse complement strand
GTCTTTCACAAAAAATCATCTTGCGGCAATACCGACCGCATTCGGCGCCGTTCTCCCTTCCAAGACGGCAATGATATTGTCTGCGGCAAGTTCTGCCATTTTACCCCTTGTTTCTTCGGTGGCCGATGCGATATGCGGAGTTAGAATCACGTTATCGAGTTCCGCAAGGCCGGGCGCAAGCTCCGGTTCATTTTCATACACATCAAGCGCGGCTCCTTTTATTGTTCCGTTTTTTAGTGCGTCTACCAATGCCGCTTCATCAATTACCGGCCCGCGGGAAGTATTGACCAGATATGCGGTCGGTTTCATTTGCGCCATCCGCTCGGCGTTTATCAAATGCCTCGTGGAATCCAGCAAGGGAACATGGATGCTTACCACATCCGCCTCTTTGAGCAGGTTCTCCAATTTTTCCTTATAAACGGCACCGAGTTCTTTTTCAAATTCCTCGTTGCGCTTGACGTCGTGATACATAACCCTCGCGTCAAACCCGCGCACGGCGTGATGCGCAACCCGCGCGCCAATTCTCCCGAGTCCCACAATGCCGATTGTTTTTCGCGACAAGTCCGTGCCAAGTAAAAGCAGGGGCGCCCACCCTTTATACTTTCCCGCTCTGGTAAAACGGTCCGCCTCCGCAACCCGATGCATAATTGAAAGCATCAGGGTAAATGTATGTTCGGCAACCGTGTCGGTCAGCACTCCGGGTGTGTTTGAAATGATAATGCCGCGCTCGCGCGCCGCATCCACGTCAATGTTATCAAATCCCACTGCGTAGTTTGCAAAAATTTTCACTTGCTCTCCCGCCGCGTCAAACACATCCGCATCAATCGTGTCGGTGAGCAGACAAAGCACCGCGTCATAGCGGTCTTTTTTTAATTCAGCAATGAGTTCGTCTTTAGCGAGCACGCGATCGTGTGGGCTTACAACCACGTCGTCCCCATGTGCTTTGAGTTTTTCAATCCCCGACTCGGGAATTCGCCGTGTTATAAAAATCTTTGCCATAATTATTGAAATTTTAGCACTGTCATACGGCAAACAACAATCAAATAATTTAAAGTTGTTCTCTTTCGCTTAGGCCGTCTTAAAAAAATCTTTTTCTTTTATTTCTGCGAGTTCTCAAATGCCCAGAAACGCTTCGCGCGCCAACTCTCTGTGTAGAGAAAAAACAAATTTATAAGTCATGGTTCTATAATACGAAACACGCGAGTCCGCGGGAGGAACATTAAACCCGCCGCCGACATCAAAAAAGTTTTGTTCATCGTCAGTCAGTCCGCCTCCGCCCACAAAATCCGCCATGTGTTCAAAGGCGTCGGGAGGAGTGGGACGAAGCCCTGCCGTAAATTCCCTATCTCCGCTAAAACCAATCTCTTCAAAATTATCGTCTGGCGCACGTAAAAATTGCGCGTCGGATATAAAATTTGCTTGCGCTTGTATAAGTCTCTGTACAAGTACCCCATCAGACTTAAGTGTCCCATCGGACTTAAGAAATTGGCGAACAACATCAAGAGAATATTCTTCTTCCGGGGTAGATACCCGGAATTCTGTTGAAAAGATATTATAGTCTGCAAGCGGACCATCGGCCCCGCCAAATAATTCCGAAACAAAATGTTCCCGCAACATTCCGATCGGCGTAGGAATCCTGTGAGAAGATGCGGGCGGGTGAGAAAAAAGCTCTTCGGCGGTAACGGCGACAAACTCTGCGGGAACCATTAAGGCATATCGTGCGCGATCGGAATGGGTATCGCCACCGAACTCCACACCCTCTGGAAAACCGGTAAGAGATGACGGGGGAATCTGTTCTGTTCCCAACGAGAAGGCGATTGTTGAAGCAGCAGTACGCACTTGAGAAAGTGAATAGACGATGTTTGCGGCTCGCTGCACGGCACCTCCGCCAGCGCCAGGCCGAAGCAACATGTCCGATTCCGAATTTAATGAATCATAACCAAACCCCAAAAAAGGGAATTCGGCTATATCCCTATTTGACAACTCCAGCGCATGTGCCATTTCATGCGGCAAGATTGAATAAATGGAAGAGAAAGAGAGAGAGCCAGGTGATTCTATCGAAATGAATATGAACGGGGTCGGATCATTATCTACCAGCGTAATGCCGGGAGACACAGATAATAAATCCAGGGTATCTGATGTAACACTTTCGGGATTCTCTCCCGGCTTAATTTCTATGTACCCCTTTTCTATATAGTCTCTTGTCATCTCTCTGATACGACTTTCCTCCTCCAGAACCCTCCGTCCGCCCTCTTGATCCAACGCAACAAAGATTTGCGTATCAGAAAATCCCGGAGTATATGGCACGGATCTCAAAAATTCAAATGATGACCGTAATTGATAGAGAGACGATAAATCGTTCTCATACTCATCACTGTCGATAAAATATCTATCCCCCACAAATCGCAATTGCTGGTTGTACGGCAAAAGACCGGGCGGCAAGGTACCGTTTTGTTCATTTCCGCCAAACGTGCGGAGAATGCCGCAGCGAAGCGAACCTTGGCACGCCTCAAAACTTGCGTTTGCGGGAATTTGCACTCCGGGATTTTGCGCGTGTTCCGTTTTTATCGCCCCGCTCACAGCACTTGCTTGTGTGCCGGTAGTTTCTTCGGGAGCTGCTACCCCCTCCGGACAAAATGGCAGGCCGTTGTTGTATTCTTGCGTCCATTGGTCGGTTGCGGGTGCTGGGAGCGGAAGACAATTGGTGAAGGGCTGGGGCGGGTCGGTGGAATAGGAAACATTCACCTCGCCATTTGCCAGTTGCGCGCCCGAAGGAGTGGCAAGTGTAAAGACGGGCTTGTCCGTCACAATCGTGAGAATACCAAAGGGCAGGGCCGTACGTCGTGCAGCCACGTCAAAAACCTGGTCGCCGGTAAAGAGTTGCGTTCCTCCCGGGCCTTGCGCTGCAAGCTGGTACTCGTCCTGCGAGGGGCGTTTGACAAAGAGGCGGGCGGTGGATTGCGGGGTGGACCAAGTTACGCGCGCGGGACAGGAATCATAACCGGCAAATATCGTGCAGGGACCGGTGGCAATGGTGGAACCTGTTGCGGGTAATGGAATAGCAGGAAGATTTTGCGTGCGGGTAACGGTGGACACTGATTGCTCGCCGGTAAACGCCTCTATGGGTTCAATGATGATAACCGGCTCGGTCTGGTCGCTTAAGATAGAGAAGAACGGGAATGTGCGTCCCTCCGAACACCCTGCGCTGTTGCAACTTCTTAACGCGAGCGAGTAGGAGGCAAACCCCGACGGAGAAGCAAGAGAGGCGGTGGAAAAATAAACGGAGAGACGGCGGGTGCGTCTGTGAAAGTCGGGCACGGATTCCCGGGTTGTGCCAAACAGCCCCGCCACTCGTTCATAGAGCGGTGTGCCGTTTGGCCAATTGGGACTCCACTCATAACAGGGGTTGGGAGAGCCCGCGTCCAATGTTCTAAAGAAGCCGAAGTCGCCATACGTTTTGATTCGGCATTCGGGCAACACGGGGCCGCTGCCCGGCCTGTTATTCAGGCGAAAGGGTGTCCACGTTTGCCCGTCCAGACTGACTTCAAAATGGTCAATGACGCCGGGGTTGGGGTCGTTGAGAATGGTGTGGAAAACCATCGTGTTGTTGCGAAACGCCGCCTGAACTCCTGTCGCGTGTTTGCCGAGCGCAAAGAAAGAGCGCTCCAGTTGTCCTTGGTCGGCGATGTAGGTAAAGGCGGGTGGTATGGGCACGGCTGCGGCCGCCTGTTGTTTGGCAGAAGCGCTCGGAACCACAATGGTGGGTGCTGTAGCGTTGCGAGCTTGCAGGATTGTGCAATTTCCCTGTACGGGAGTTGCGCCTGTGGCACAGGAAGCGACAGCGAGCTGGTAGGTTCCTGTGGGGATATTGTTGAGCGGGAGAGTGATGCGCTGGGCGGGAGCGGTGGGGTCTGATTGTGTGGTGGTGGTTAAGGAAAGCCAGTTGGTCCATTTGCCGTCACTCCCGACAGCAATGAAGTGGTTGACGGCATTTGAGTCGCGTACAACCCACTGCACTGTCGTATTGTTTTGGGTCAATGTTACGCGGGAACCCGCATCTAAAAAGGTGTCACCCAGGAGTAATGTGTGCGGAGTCACATCACCAAAGGGCGAGAGAACGGCGCTTTGCGCAAAGGAGGCAGCCGCTGCGGCAACGTTTGCGATGTTGATGACTTGCCACTCTCCTCTGTTCCCTTCCTCATCGCACCCCCCGCACCAGTTGTTGTTGGTGAGGTTTGCAGAATAAAACGCAAGGTGAGTGGCGTTGTGAGGAAGTGTGAAAGACGGACGAAAACCTTGTCCTGCGATGATATAGCGGTTGTCCGCTTGATCCAGCGTGCCCGGAACGGTGTCAACAGAGAGGCCGAGCAATTGTCCGAGGTCATATTGCTGCCATGTAGCGCCGTCCCAGGCATAAACAAAGCGCCAGAGGTAGTCTCCGGAGAGCTGGATAGCGTTGTCTTGCGTGCGAGAAGCAAGGTGCTGGCCCGAGGCGTAAGGAGTAGCGAGTTGCAAAGAAGCCTGCCCGTCCATACGGCGGGCGAGGGGGTACGTATTCTCTGCGCTCGGGAAACGTCCTCCGAGCAGAGCCAAGGAGAGGAAGGCGAGGATGCTCAAGACGAGGATGAGTGGGTTACGCATAAGAAAAAAATTCCCCGATTAAATCAACACCGGGTGTTGACTGAAGTTTACTATATTCTGTTTACACTCCCGAAAAGTTTCATTTTCTCCTCAATTTTCTGCTGTACCGCAAGCACGGCATCTGCGGCGTATTTATACGGCGCTGTTTCTTGAGGGTACTTCTTCAATGCCGCGCGTAATGCATCAGTATATGCGACGCGCAACTCCGTGCTCACGTGCACATTGTTAAAACCAAGCCGTACCGCCTCGCGCATTTGCTCGTCCGGAATTCCCGAGCCGCCGTGCAGCACCATTGCCACACTGTCAGGCAAGCGCTTGCGGATATTGGCAATGCGCTCCATGTCTAACTGCGGCGTGTTTGCCGCAATCCCATGCAACTCTCCTACTGCGGGAGAGAATCGGTCGCATCCGCTCTCCCGCACAAAATTTTCGGCCTCGTCGGGTTTAGTCAAACTTTCCGGCGGAATAACAAATGATTCGGTGTATATTTTTGAAGAATCGGTAACGAGATACCCGAGTTCCGCTTCCACATCCACGTTTTTTTTATGCGCGTATTCCACAACAATTTTTGTCCCTGTTACGTTCTCTTCGTACGGCTGTTTGGAAAGGTCTATCAGCACCGAATCGTATCCCGCATCTACCGCTGCTTTCGCGCGCTCCACGCTGTGAAAATGGTCTGCGTTCAAAAATATCGGCAAGCCGGTTTCTTTTTTGTATGCATCTGCCAGTGCGCGCGCCTGCAGAAGTCCGATAAAATCCACCTCTCCCTCCGATGTACCGATAAGTACCGGGGAAGCGAGTTTCTGGCATGCCGCAACAATCGCCTTGAATTGCTCAAGGTTTGAAATATTGAAGTGCGGAACTGCCCACCCCTCACGCAACGCGCGTTGTAGCCAGTCTTTCAAAGACATAAAAAAAATTATTTTCTGCGCAATGGCATAATGCCCAAACCTTTGCGGATTTTATCTGGCAATAAATTCTCTTTTCATACTCCAATCCTATCAACCTTCCTACGCAAACGCAATCATTTCAACACTCCCCGATTCACTACTTCT
>JACPCQ010000023.1 GCA_016179715.1 Parcubacteria group bacterium | reverse complement strand
AAATTGTTCTTTATTTAAACCAAGCGACTCCGCATACTGCAAAAACAATTCTTCTGCATTGCGCGATTCGGCCCAATCGTCCTGTCCGTCAAAAAGCATATCGTGCAGCTCCCAAAATTTTCCCTGCATCCCCGCCGCTTCGGAAACTTGCGCCGCGCGTTCCGCGTTGTCGTGCTGGCGCAAAGGAAAATGGCGATACACAAATTGAAGCGAGTCCCCGAATTCTTTGGCCAGTCGGGTAACGAGTGGCGCGGATGCGCGACACGCCGGACACTGAAAATCGCTGTATTCCACAAGCGTTACCGCCGCCTCTGGACTCCCCTTTTTCTGGTCTTGCGCGCCGATAACCATTCCAACCGCCGCAATGCCACTCTCCGAAGGCGCGCGCACGGCAAGACGCACCCCGCCGAACACTACAGCAACAAGCGCTACCGCCGTTCCGGTCCAGATTGCGGCACGGCGGGCGGTATGCCGCGAGGCGCGTTTTTCCTGCTCGGCCCTGCGCTCTTGACGCCGCGCCTCACGGCGTTCTTTTTTGGTCATGTGTTGATTTCCTGCCTCATCCATAGACACAATATATCACGAGAATTTTCCGCTGCCAACGTTTCGTCAACACTACATCGCACATGCAATAAACGAAAGGAGGGGCTACGGAAAGCCCCTCACGTGGATGCGCAGGAAAGAAATGAACTGATCATACCGATTGAAAGGAGAGCAATTCTTCATCTGCTCCTCCGCGAAGCTGGTTTCATTTGTTGAGCCGCCCGACTTCCGGCGGTTCGACTGCTTCGCGTAGTTGCGGGCGGCTTTCGTCCATTTCGATGCGACGGGCCTCCACAAGAGATTTGGTGCCTATTTTTGGCGGCAACCGTCTCAAAAGAAAGGCCGCACCCATTATCGCATACATACGCCATGTTTACCCCCTTTTCTTCGGCATTGGTTTTTCGCAGCCAATTACCTCCTTTCATTGCTGCCGGTTATTAAGGAGGACTACCCAACAAAGAGAATAACACAGCCTGCAAGCATGCACAAGTAGCCGCTCCTGTGAATTAATTTTCTCACCCAAGCAGTCGCGAGATGCCTGAACGCCGAAACAGCTTCCCATCAAGCCCCCACACTCTTCCCGCGCGCAATACGGCAAAAAAAAGCAACACGAGTATGTAGATGACGTGTTCATCCACAATATATGAGTGCTCGCCGACGATGGGAAATTTTAGAATAGGAAGATAATACAAAAGCATTAGCACGGCGCCGAGCACCGAACTCAAGCGCACAAAAATACCCAAAATCAGCGAAACACCCAGAAGCGTAAGTCCCCACTCGTTAACAAAGTTAATTACGGGCAGCACCCCGGGCTGTAAAAACCACGAAAAGAGTTCGGGAAGTGTTTTTGCGCTGCGCAGATACCCCTCCGCCGACCACCCCGCGTTGAGCATTTTGATGATGCCTGCATAAAACATAAACCAGCCGAGCGCCAAACGGAGCAGTACGATAAAAAATTTTTGCATTTTTGCCATAAGAAAAAACTCTCTTTTTAAAACTCTTGTACTTTTATATATTATCATCTCCGCTGCAACACCAAAGTGCGGTTATGCACAACTGAAGATTATTGCATTGAGCGCCGCGAAAAAGAACGTTCGATAAGTTGACTTGCGATAACTCCTATCACCAACGTTAACGCGTACAAAAGAAAAAGCGTAAAAGTGCTAAGCAGCTCCGCCCGCGCCACACTCAACACAAAAACCGCATACCATGACAAAAGGGAAATGACCCCGAGCGCAAAAGCAAATTTCCGCGCTCTATGCAATTCCCCGGGTTCGTGGTCATGTTCCGCGCCAAAAGAAATGCGCACGAGCCGCGGCGCAATAAATATATTCAGCACGGCACCAACCGCAACCAACACCGCAAGTGCCGCAGTTTTTACCAAGAAATTTGATGAAGCGTTCAGCGCCGAAAAATGAGGAAGGTATGTACCGATTCCCGAAAGCACAAGTACCGCAAGCGCAAACCAGATAACCTGCGAGAGTGTGCGCATGTTGTCTGCTTCATTCTCCGAAATACGCAGGTCTTTTAAAAATTTGAAGAAAAAGACATTCGCTATGGTTGCCCCTCCCACCCCCAGCGCAATTCCAAAAAGATGCATTATTTTGACTACCTCCTGGTATTCTTCCAGAAGAGCAATGAGTCCGAAACGCAGTCCCGCAAGACTAAAAAGCAGTACCAGTGTTGAAAGTCCGGCAGAAATAAGACACCACGTGCACCACTCCTTAATCGCAACCGCCTGAACAAACGTCAGATATAAAGAAAAGAAAAAGGCAACAATGCTTGCGCCAAGAATCAAAAACACCACAAGCGACGTGTTCACTGCGGGAGCAAAGAGAAATGCCCCATATACCACAGCAATGAGTCCGTAGTAGAACATGCCCAGAAGCTCCACTGGAAGCCCTAAAAAATATGCGTATTCACTGTGTACAACCGTATCGCAGTCCGAATCAAGCGGGCAGGTTATCGGCTGCCGTTGTTTCTTTTTATAATGGATATATGATGCGAGCGAGAGCCCGCCCAGCGCTGTAACAACAACCAGAAAGGTGAATAAGATATTCTGCATGGTTTAAGAAACAGAGAGTGAGAATTACCTTAATATCAACGGGTAAATTATCTCGAACGACTCCGTTCGCCACAGTATAGCATTAAAAACAGAAAAGCGCGGAACACCGCGCAGATAACATTCCTTCGCCGTAGATACTATTCGCGCTCTAAAAATCTCCCGCGAAGCGTCTTACTGCTAAAATAAAGCGCAAAAAAGAAAATGAGCGCAAGCACCTGGTTTACCCAAAGAAGAAAACCAAGCGAGTGTTTGGTTACATACGCGTCTACCGCGACAAATTCAAAGACCACAAACGCAAACGCCGAGATAAAAAGATCCAGTACCACTATCCACCTCTGATTCGGACTCATGAATCCCGCTCCCACCCCTACAACCAGTACCGCAAAAAGGGAGACAGTAAAAAGAGGGATAGAGAGCTGCGGAAAGGTAAAAGGAAGCGCAAGAAGCATAATAACGCCCCCGAGCAAAAATAGCCTGCGCACCGTACCGCCATGGTAATGGCGCGGCGGTCGTTCTCCCGCAGGCTTTGTATGGACCTTCAGATCCTCTGTGAGATCCATGTCCATGGTATTTGCAGTATAGCATAGTGCCGCCGATAAATCCATCCGGTGGTCAAATAAGAGCGTTCCCCTACACTGCCCGTCTAAACGTAACTCCGCGAAATACGGCGCGGCAATTGAGCAGACGCAGTGCGATTGCGCAGGAACCAAATAGCACTGTTGTATAAAAGAGGTCTCCCGCCAACATGTTGCGCAAAAACGGAAGCGCCATCATGTACGATTGCAGCAGACCGCTCGCATCATGCGCATACATCGTACCAAACTGCCACACTGCCCAGTTTGTCGTAAAGAAAAAGAAAAGAGAGGATGAAATGCTCGCCGGTAACATCAAACGAAAATTTCCCGTCACGCACCACCGGCTGCCCATAACACCAATCAACGCAAAACTGCCATATACCGCAAACATGATAGGAGCGGCATAAAATCCAATAACCGCGTCACTGATAAAAAGCACCGCAAGGGGCAGTAAAAATGCCGCCCGCCGCCCGAGATATGCGCCGGCAAAAAGCGCAATTGCCGTTACCGGCGTCATGTTCCACGCATGCGGAAGCAGGCGCGACAACACGCCAAAGGCCACGAGTACGGCCGCAATCAGAAGCTTTGTGCGCAGAGAGAATCTTGGTGCAGTATACATAAGATTACTGTTGTCCCCGAATAAACTTCCACTCCACAACATCGCCGGGCATTACTTGCCGATTCCCCGCTCCAACAGTGCCGTAAACATTATTGACCCAGTACTGCCACCAGCGATCCGTACCGCCCCCCACGCCGTCTATGGTCTCCACAAATATGCCAAGCGAGCCGCCAAAATCTTTTGAGCCAACCGTAAATCCTTGCGTATCCGCGCCTGCGTGCAATACATCCGCCACCGTCATCCCCTCTTGCCACGCAACCGCATGAAACGTGCGCACTCTGCCATCCCCGAAGTCCAGCATCAATGATACCGGGTCGTTTTCCTGCGCACGTTCGTCAGATACCGCTTGCCGCACGGCGAGGAATTTGTCAGCATTGCGCACGCCCACATATGCGCCAAGCACAAAAACAATGAGGAGCAATAACAACCCGTGAGTTTTCTTCATAACGTAAAATCCTTATATGACAGTGCTTGACTTTTACTCTGTCATTATACAGGACCGGACCAAAAAGCGGCAAGGCGGCAGCCGGAGTATTGACGGGAAACTCGCCTCAATGCAAGAAGACATCTTTGACCCCGCCGCATACTTTTGCTATGAATAAACTAGAACCCATCTCAAAAATGCTTTCGTCGCGAGATTGCAAAACTTCGAGCGAGACGCGGTCAAAAAAAACGAGTAATATACAGCGTATCTTGCGAGGTTT
>JACPCQ010000022.1 GCA_016179715.1 Parcubacteria group bacterium | reverse complement strand
TTATTTGCTCAAGAACTCTTATTTTTCTTTAAGCTGAATTGTCTGCCCAAGCTCGGATTGTAGTTTTTCTCCCAGCTTCCAACCTTCTGCGCTGAAGGCGCGGGCAAAAAGTTTTACGTCTGCGCTGTGCGGAATTTCTTTTATCGCTTTTTTCAACAACTCTACTACTTCATTCTGTATCCACATGGATTAACGCTGTCCTTATTGCTTCTTTCGTATATTTTTTTCTTGTTAATCTTCCCTTCGTCATTATGCCAACCAATCCTTCCGCCGATCCGATTTTGGGATTTTGTGTCAAACAAGCCCTGTGAGCTGCGTCATTCATGTCCAATCCCTCATTAAGCATATATTCAGCGACTTTCTTGGGTGCTTCCCATGCGGAGGAAAGACCGAGATGATACTCTTTTCCGTCAAAGATTGCACAAACGCAGACATTCATGTGACCCGTTTTGGTGTAGGGCACCACCATTAAACCTGATTCTATGCCGAAGCTATAGTTACAGTTGCTATACGCATTTCGTGATCTATTTATAGCGCCTTTTATCGTTTCTTCTAAAGACTTGGGTTGATTATCCACTTCTGACGACACATCCACAGCAATTATCTCTGCATTTCTCAAATGAGGATAATCTTGAATAATCTCTTTTAGCGCTTCCACTTTTACTTGATTTCGTGAGGCGATCTTAATTTTCATAGTTTTATCTCCCGTGACACCTTTTATATTTTACCGGTGTTCCATCCGGCCTCTTTGCTCCGCAGGGGCAGGGGTCGTTGCGGCCAATTTTTGCGCTTATGGCTACCCGCTGCCCTGCGCTTTTTTCTGCGGGGAAACGCAGAACAATTTGCGCAAAATGCGCGCGCACGCGCGCTTCCAGCTCGCGGAAAAGGCGCAGTCCCTCATTTTTGTATTCTACCAACGGGTCATGCTGGCCGTATGCGCGAAGACGCACCGAGGAGCGCATATGTTCCATCGCTTCCAGGTGATCCACCCAAACCATGTCCATCGTCTGCAGCAATACCATTTTAAGCGTGCGCGCAAGGGCATCTGCGCCAACCTCTTCTTTTCGTTTTGCAAAGAGCTGTTCCCAGAGAGAGAACGCGATATCGTTTACGCGCATACGGCATATTTCCTCATCCCCGCCTTCCTTCCTTGCCGTTTCTATCCGTGCAAGAATATTCTCTCCCGAAGGAAATTGCGCCTGCAGCATGTCCGCAATAGTTTTAACCTCCCATTCGCCCGCAGGCTCCTGCGTATGCGCGGTAACCAGAGCTTCCAGCTCATCGCGTAGCAGAGTATCGGTTTTTTTCAGCATTTCGGCAGTTTCTGCAAAAAGTACAGCCCTTCGGCGGTTATACACCGTAACGCGCTGACGGTTCATGACATCATCATAATCCAACAGATGCTTTCGCGTATCAAAGTGCATTCCCTCAATTTTTTTCTGCGCTGATTCAATTGCGCGCGAAACCAGACGGTGCTCAATCGGTTGGTCCTCGGGGATTCCGAATGAACCCATCATCCTTTTTACGCGATCGGGGCCAAATACACGAAAAAGCTCGTCCTCAAACGAAACAAAAAATTGCGTTGCGCCCGGGTCGCCTTGTCTGCCCGAACGCCCTCTAAGCTGGTCGTCAATCCGGCGCGCTTCATGACGCTCGGTGCCCAAGATAAAGAGCCCGCCGGTCCGACACACATCCTTCGCGGCTTCGGAATCGGAAGGATTTCCCCCAAGCACGATATCCACACCCCTGCCCGCCATGTTTGTGGCCACGGTTACCGCGCCCTTACGCCCCGCCTGCGCAATAATTTCCGCTTCGCGCTCGTGGTTTTTTGCATTCAAAAGTTCGTGTTTGATTCCTTCTTTCTGTAAGAGGGCGGAGAGCAATTCGTTTTTTTCAATGGAAACTGTTCCGACAAGCACCGGCTGGCCGCGATTGGCGCGCTCTTTGATCTCGCGCACCACTGCCATAAATTTTCCGCGCTCGGTTTGATATACGCGGTCGGACATGTCTTTTCGCACATTCGGTTTGTTGGTGGGTATTGATACTACATCAAGATTATAGACCTTATGAAATTCCTCCTGCGAGGTATGCGCCGTGCCTGTCATGCCCGCAATATTTTCATACATACGGAAAAGATTCTGGAACGTTATGGTTGCCATTGTGCGAGATTCCTGCTGGATCACGACTCCCTCTTTTGCTTCTATTGCCTGGTGCAGGCCATCAGACCATCTGCGCCCGGGCATGAGGCGTCCGGTAAACTCGTCTACAATGATAACTTCGCCACTTTTCACTACATAATCGCGATCGCGCTGGAAAATAACTTCTGCACGAAGCGCCTGCTCCAGATGATGTACGTACTTGATACCCCCTTCGGTATAAATATCTCCCACACCGAGAATGTGTTCCACTTTCTCAATCCCCTCCTCGGTGATGCTTACCGCGCGAAGCTTTTCGTCTACACTGTAATCTTTTTCTTTTTCCAGACGCGGAGCGATTTGACTAAACGTCTGATAAAGTTCGCCGGCAGTAGTATCGGGGGCAGAGATAATCAGCGGGGTGCGCGCCTCGTCAATTAAAATGGAGTCCACCTCATCAATAATTGCGTAGTGCAAACCGCCCTCCTCTTCAGTACGCTGTACCCGTTGCTCAATGGCATAGGCCATGTTATCGCGCAGGTAATCAAACCCGAACTCATTGTTTGTGCCATACGTAATATCGGCACGATATGCTTCACGGCGCGAACAAGGCCGCAAATATTCATGAACAACTTTAAATCCTCCCAAAACATCTCTTTCTTCGTCCAGTTTTTCGTTTTCAATTTTTAATTTTTCATTATCATTTTGATATTTGATTTTTGAATTTTGAATTTGAGCATGATAAGGATCATACATAAAACTTGAATCATGATTTATGCATCCGACAGATAACCCAAGAAAATGGTAAATCTGTCCCATCCACACCGCATCTCTTCGGGAGAGATAATCATTTACGGTTACAATATGTACCCCCTTCCCGGAAAGCGCATTCACGTATGCCGCAAGCGTTGCGACAAGGGTTTTTCCTTCACCGGTTTTCATCTCGGCAATTTTCCCCTCGTGAAGCACCGCGCCGCCCAAGATTTGCACATCATAGTGGCGCTGGCCAAGCGTGCGTTTCGCCGCTTCCCGCACAACCGCAAATGCCCTGGGCAGCAGTTCTTTTACAGAAATGCCGCGCGCAAGCTGTTCATGAAAGCGCGCGGTTTCTGCGCATAATGCGCCATCAGTTTTGTGAAGTGTTTCCGAAAAACTTCTTAAAGAAGGCACTCATAATACAATTATCATAACATGAAATACCGACCCATCGTCTTGACTATAAACAGTTTTGTCTTCTTGTAAACCCCGTTACCACTTCGAGCATGGTTACACTGTTTCGGCAGTAATAATACCCCACATTGCAAAACTGCGGGGTATTCGGCAAGAGAGAAGGAAAATATATAACTACTTTTTTTGCACGAGAGAGCGACGCAGTTTGCGGATATTGGTATGTTGCTGCGCATGTCCCTTTTCAGAAGCTTTCTTTACTACCCGTTCCAAGCGATCTTTTACTATATCAATAGCGGCGGAGATGGTTTCCGCAACCGCCTCGGCACGCAATGGTTGTGGTGTTTTAGGAAGGGTTATTGTGGCTTCACACTTCCAAATGCGTCCTTTTTGGTGGTGTTTGGTTGTTCGTTCAAGCTCTACATCCATCGTTACCGCCGCAGTGTCAGAAATGTATACGTGCTGAAGCGGGCGCACGATTTTTTGTCGGATTTGCCGTTTCAGCTCCGGAGTAAGTTCAATTTTTGTCCCTTTCACTCGAAGGCGCATAAAAAGGTTTATTGTTTCTCTCTATAATATACTATAATACCGCCAAAACAAAAACAGCTCCGAGCCCACGGAGCTGTTTTTTTTTGGACGCTAGCGGCGCTTACGGCGCCGGGTTGTCTTCTTTTTCGCGGCTGGTTTACGCGCCTTTCTCGTTCTCTTTGGCTTGCGCGCTTTCGTCGTCTTCTTTGCCGCTCGTTTTCTGCGTACCATGATAAAAAAATTATGTTACAGACATGCAACAGACATCGACCGCACTTTGTCCGCCGCATTCTTTCTTATTACATATGTAAAAAGAAAGAAATAATGCAGAGCGCTGTTGTATGACAAAATGTTTTACAACAAACGCGTTGTTGAAGTACATCTGATTATATTATGAAGCATTTTTTTGCGCTCACAATGAAACAAAACTCAAACATGTGGATAACTTTCAAAAAAAGAATGAGCGAAGTGAATGTATTTTTTGAAAACCGAGTACTCAGTGCCATAACACAGACTTATGTTGATATGTTGTTGTGCTTATTGAATTTTTAAATAGGTCAAAAATATAATTATATAATATTGAGTGCTCGGTTTTTAAAAATCAATCAAATCCGACCAATTGCACTTCTTCTTCAAGCAGAATCTGATACGTGCGGTGCACGCGTTCCTTAACCACGCCCAAAAGCATGATTGCCTGCTCGGCACTCCCCTTCCCAAGGTTTATGATATAATTTGCATGTTTTTGTGAGACCGCAACATTGCCGATACGAAATCCTTTTAACCCCAGGGCGTCAATCAAGAATGCCGCAGGAATATGCGCGTTACCCGAAAACGCACGCAGTGCCGGAATGTGAGCCAGCAGTTTTTGCTTATCTATGTCTCTGCGCGACCACGGGACGTTTTTGAACATACATCCCGCACAGCGCTGCCCGACATCCTGTTCCGCTATGCGCCTCTGGCTATGTGCGCGTACGAGCGCATATCCTTCTTCACTTTCTCCGCGAGAAAGTCCGAAAACAGCCCGCAGGATAAGTAAAGAGGGGCGTTCTTTAAAATAGCTGTGCCGGTACCCGAAACAACATTGTGCGTTGTTTAGTGTACGTTCCGCTCCGGTTGTGGTGTCTATCGCGACAATCTCTTGTACGAGGTCTTTCATCTCTCCCCCGAAACAGCCCGCATTGCCGCGCACAGAACCGCCTACCGTTCCGGGAATGCCAATAGCCCACTCCATGCCCCTTAGCCCGTTGCGAAGCGCTGAGTTTACAAGCTGCGGCATGCTCACCCCGGCATCCGCAATGATGCGCTCACCCTCAACCACACAATGAAAAAGATCCATTTTAAGTACAAGACCGGAAAATCCGCTATCTGATATCAGCACGTTTGAGCCCGCACCCAAGACAAAAACCGGAAGGCTCGCTTCGCTAGCCCACGCGAGAAGTCGTAATACTTCTTCTTTTGTTGCGGCCTCGGCAAAATATCGCGCAGGGCCGCCGATCCGAAATACGCTAAATCCCGCCAACGAAATATTTTCTTTAACGCTCACCGGTTTTAACATGCCTTTACTATACAATAGAAAAGATAAATCCGAAACTGCAGAAAAAAGAAAACCCGAAGCGCGGGTTTTCTTTTTTGTCTCTTTAAAACTGTGAGAGCCCTACCTTACCACAATCGTTCCTGTACTGCCCGGGTGGAGATGGTCGTGATATCGCCAGGTTCCCGCTTCTTTAAAAGTAAAACCGAATGACTGCCCCTCTTCCAGCCCTCTACACGCGTCAAATATCCGTGCACGCTCGTCGGTATCGCATTTGCGTATGTCTGAACCAGGATAGATAGTATGCGTCGGGTGTGCCGCAGAAGCAGGCCAAACCGTACGATTTGTACTGCGATTCACCCATGTTACCGTAGCGCCCGCCGAAACCTTAAGCGTTTCCGGTAAAAACTGTCCGTTAACATTCTCCACAACAAGAAACTGCCGTGCATTAATTGGTTCTGTTTCAACAGCGCGCACGGACGCGTCTGGAGCCGCTGTCGGTACTTCTTTCGGCTCGTCAACTCTTTTTGGCTGCAGTATCGGACGCAGTCGTTCACGCACCGGCAATTCATCAGAAGATTCTTTTATCTCCTTCCGAATACGATTAAGAACAGTTCCCTCACGACCTTCTTGGTTTCGCTCTTTGCTCTCCGACAAGGGAGGGGTTACACGTTCCGCTTCTTTGTCTTCAGCCACCATGTTCGCGTCCCCGCTCTCCGTTGAGGAATGTTTTGCGCCACTTCTTCTCCATCTTCGCGCATATGCGTGATTCGTTCCTCAAGCTCGGCAAGTTGTTTTGAAACGCGCGCAAAGGATTCCTTTACTTCTTCTGCAATATTTGCGTCATCGCTGTTTTTTATTTTCTCAATCAATTGTTCGCGCACATCGTTTCGCAACTCGCTTTGCAGCCGTACGGCTTTGGCTTGCTGTAATGCCTTTTCTCCCTGCGCCTTAAGCGTGTCGCGAGCCGAGCGCAGTTCGGGTTTCGTATCTATATCAAGGGCATGCTCTTCAAGCGACTCAATCCTGCGTTCAAGCTGTTCTTTCATGCGCTCGCGCAGCGTTTCGTCGGTAATTTTCTCAATGCGTTTTTCCCGTTGCTCAATCTGCTCCCCAAGACGCTTAAGATTATCTTTGTAGAAGTCTGAAACACGCTTTTCATCTATAAAGCCCTTTTCTTTTTGACGCAAAATTACTTCCCGGGCTTTCGCCAAACCACCCTCCGAAGCCGTTACAGCGTTTTCTATGGATAAGCGCGCCGCTTCCGGAACACGGTCCAGCACCCGGTCAAGCACCGACTGCTGTTTAACAGCCAGCTCTCCGAATCGTTCGGTCACTGCCGCAATGTTTTGTCCGCGCCCATCCAAGTCGGTGATATTTTGAGCAACACGGTCGGTCAGTTCCCTTACCCGCTGTTCCGCCTGCGCTATTACTGAAACGGAAACATTTTCTTCATTACTTAATACACGAAGCTCCGAGAGGCGTTCTTCCGCAATTTTCGTGCGCACTTCCGCCTTCCGTACCGGGTTAAGCGTAAAAAGATTTAACTGGGCCCATTTCCCCAAACGGTCAAAAACATACAGAGAACTCGTAGGCAGAATCCCGGGGTCAGCAAGATCTTCTTCCTCTTCCGCAGCGTCCTGCGCCAGTACACCAGACGGCATCAACAAGAAGAGGCCCGTCCCGACAATAGAGAGCATTACAAAAACAGATAACATTCCTCGCCGAGCAGTCATAAAAGTTCGTGTCTCAATCATGTGGTGAAAAAAATTAAATTGATAAGTCACAGATAAGACAGTTCCCGGATGGCCCCGGCAGACTAACTCCAATATGTCTTATTATGTGAGCGCCACGCCAAGGCCATCCGGAAACTGTGCGCCCCGCTTCTCTATTATTATACAATAATACCAGAGATACAAAAAAGCACCCACAGTGTCATAATGAAAACTCACATAACACCTTCGGCGAGTACTTAAATCTGGAAATAGAAAACCCCCAAAAAGGGGGCTTTCTACGACATAGTACGAGTCTTCCCAAAAGGGAACGCTCACATGCGGTTTAGTATAGCAAAGATACCGAAAAAGTCAACTTTTGCGCTAAGGACCTGTGGAAAACTATTGCTTCTTAAAGTGCGGAGCGCTTACTTCTTCTACGGTCAGGCCCTGGTCGGCAAGCAATGTTTCGTTGTAATGATATATTGTTTTGAGCGTATTTATTGCTGTTTGCGTATGTGCCGAAATTGGGACGCCAGAGCCATATGTTTTTGTTATTGCTTCTTCCATCGAAGCAACGAGCGCGCGAAAATCTTTTGGAAAACACGGCCCTCCGAATCCACGGTACCCGCAATGTTTCACTTTCATCCAGGCCCGACCGATGCGCTTGTCCTCTCCGATAAGTTCAAGTATCGTATCCGAATCTATACGATGCTCTACACCCTCCCGCTCCAGTTTTTGCTCTATCGCCGCCGCGTAATCATAGATTAAGTTTGCAAAAGAAACCTTCAGCGCGCCAAAAAGATTATTTGCATATTTGATAATCTCCGCTTCCGTGGCGTTTACGGCAAATAATCTTCCGTCTGCCGCAAGGCCGGGAGAGCTTACCGGCGCCCTGGGAAGTATCTGCGTTAGCTGTTCTGCCAAAGCTCGCCCCTTTTTGGTGAAGCCGATAATCTGCCGCTCCGGATGCGCGCAATCCTCTCGCGCGGATGCTTCCCGAAGAAACTCGGGGACACGGCAGAATATACTATCCGGATATGTGCGCTGAAGCCGCTCGGTTGTGCCCGGCGGCACGGTAGAAACAATAACAATCCCCCGCTCCGGACACGCCGCCATTGATACGGCTTCCTCCACCATTCGCGTATCACAAGCGCCATCCGCACGGGAAGGAGTCGGAACACAGATAAGACAGATTTGCGCACGCGAAAGATCGTCCGCGCATTTCTTTTGCGGGTCTTTATCATAACAAAAAAGCGTGTGTCCGCGTTCGTATCCCTGCGCCAGAAAATAATCCCGATATGCGCCTCCAACCGTCCCGACACCAACAATGCCGATGCGTGTTTTTTCCATAATAGATGAGAGTGGGAGTAGTGTGCTGTTGTTTTTAAACGGTCATCTCAAAATATATAACACACTAGCACAAAAGAGAGTTTTATGATATAGATATACTTATGTTGTTTTCACGCTCGGCTCAAAAATTTATATTACTCCTCGGAGATGCTTTTACCTTTTACGCAGCGCTTATCGGTACGCTTTGGGTTCGCTATCTTGAGTTTCCAACGACGAACACATGGGAGGTTCACAACATCCCGTTTCTTTTCGTACATATTTTATGGATTGTTCTGTTGTACATTGCGGGTTTGTATGATATAGAACATTTTGCCTCTCGCGCGGTTTTGCGGCAGAAAATCTTTCGCACACTGGCAACCGCAGGTCTTTTAGCTATTCTGCTTTTTTATTTTATTCCCTCTTTTGTTATCACACCAAAAACAAATCTCATCATAGATGTTTCGCTTGTATTATTGCTTCTGTGGGGATGGAGAACGCTGTTTATGCTTATTATGACACGTTCGTCCAAAATCAATATCCTTTTTTTTGGACTTTCTGAAGAGATTATTACGTTTGCCGAATATCTCAAAGAACGGCCGCATCTTGGCTACCGGCCAGCACTGCTTATCGCGCTTGATAATAAAAATGAACAGCTTCCGTCTTCCTCCGTTCCCATCATTGTGCTGGAAAACGATTTAGAGGCTCTGATACGAAAGCACCAGATTCAGCTCATTGTACTTTCAGGAGCCGTACGAGGAGACAAAAACCATATTAAAACACTATATAAAATGCTCCCGCTCGGAGCCACCGTAGTGAACTTTACGAAATTTTATGAAGACATTACCGGAAAAGTGCCCGTATCTCTTACTTCAGAGCAGTGGTTTCTGGAAAACTTTTCCGAACTGGAAAAGCGCGGTTTTGAAGTACTCAAACGCGGGCTGGATATTTTTTTTGCGCTGCTTTTCGGTATCCCTGCGCTGCTGATAACTCCGTTTATCGCGCTTATCATTATATTCTCTACCCCGAGCGACCTGCTGCTTTACAAAATACGCCGCTCACGCCCCGGAGACGGCCTCGTTTTCTTCAGGCAAAAACGGGTTGGAAAGAACGGGCGCATCTTTTATTTTGTAAAGTTTCGCAGCCAGCGACTTGGTGCGGAAAATATCACCGAAGCAAAAGAAATTATAAACGACCCGCGGCAATACTTTTTTGGGCAGCTTATGCGCAAAACATATCTTGACGAACTGCCACAGATTTGGAACGTGCTTAAAGGAGAGATGTCGTTTGTCGGACCGCGTCCAGAGCGCCCGGAGTTCGTCGCAGAGCTTGATAAAAAAATACCGTTCTACGAAATGCGTCTTGTGGTGCGTCCCGGAATTACCGGGTGGGCGCAAATCAATATGAAAGATGACGCCTCGGTAGAAGATGCGCCAGAAAAGTTACAGCACGACCTCTTCTACATCAAACGCCGCTCACTTTCGCTTGAACTTTCCATTTTATTGCGCACACTCGCGGTCATCATGAGCAGATCAGGAAAGTAACTTCCTTATCGGGACGCCCTGCTTTTATGAAGCTCCTCGCGCTCACGCGCGGTGTATCTGGAGCTTCACCCCGCTAACGGCGGGGTTTATTAAATCCCTACCGCCTCATCCCCGTGCTTACGCACGGGGTATTCGGCGGGGATTTAATAACACGTGGCTTGCGTGTGGTTAGATATTTTCGTCTTTTCTGACAGATAAACAATAAACAACCTATATGGAACACAAAGCACAGACCTGCACAAATCACAAATACCTGCCTGCCGGCAGGCAGGAAGCACAAACGGCCAAAAGCACAAAACACAAACTTTTTATATAGACCCACGAGGGCAAAGGAAGAAAACAAAAAACCGCATAATTTGCGGTTTTTTGTTTTACCTATTTAGTTTTTACCCTCTTGTCTCTTGTCTCTTGTCTCTCACTGTCCCAACTGCGCCTGTAATGCCTGCTGCATCTGCAGGAGTTGGGCTTGCAGAGCGTTGAGCTGCGCCTGGAGCTGTGCCTCTGTGTCCGCAGGGACCTCGGTTGTTGGTGTGGCGGGAGTTGTCGGAGCCGCAGGGGTTGCGGGAGCGGGGGTTTGGCTGAAGACCTCCTCAAGTTTTGCTCTGGTCTTTGGTCCGACATAGCCATAGCCGGGCTCTCCGGGGCCTGCAA
>JACPCQ010000010.1 GCA_016179715.1 Parcubacteria group bacterium | reverse complement strand
CACAATCCGCCCTTCCGCATCCGTGTTTAACACCTCAATGGTTTTTCCCGACATGCTTCGCAGTACATCCCCCGGACGATAACTGGAGCCCGACGGCATGTTTTCTACCGCCGGAACAAGCGCCACAATATCTTTCTTCACGCCGAGCTTTGCCGCGAGCACAATGGTCTGGATCACCGCAGCCCCGCCGGACATATCCATGTGCATCTCGTAAATGCTTCCCTCGGGTTTGAGATTCAGTCCACCGGTATCAAATGTAATCCCTTTTCCCACCAGCACAATCGGCTTTTCGGAAAATTTTCCGCCGCGATAGTCCATAATAATAAACCGCGGCTTCTCCGTAGAGCCCTGTGCAACACCAAGCACTCCTCCCATTTTTAAACGTCTGATGTCTGATTCGTCCAATATTTTTATTTTTATCTTTGTGCCCTTTATGGTTTTTCGCGCCTCCTCGGCAAGCAAGCGCGGCGTCATCTCTCCGCCCGGAGTATTTGCAAGTGCGCGGCAGGCATTGACCGCTTCGGCAATCTGCCGCCCTTTTTGCACACCACTTTGAATATCCGGAGAGATATCGCCGCTCACCGTCACTTCCTCCACCGTTTTCCATCCCTCCGGCGGAGGGGTTTTATAGCGCACAAACTCAAAATTCGCCATTTCAAGATTTGTGGCGATAAGTTCCGCAAGTTCTTTGGGCGCTATGTCCAAATGCCGAAAAGAAAAATCATTGACATCCAGCGCAATGCGCTTAAGGTTATGTGATTTTGCGAGTGTAATAATCTGTCGCGCCACAAGCATCAATTTTCTGCGCGTCATTGTTTTACGCTCTTCAACACCGATGCGTAGCTGCGGCTGGCCGCCTATATGCGTGGCGACGACCGCATCCTTGCCCTTTACAAGCGCCACCGCGCCGATATGCCGCAAGCGCGGCAGGGCCTTACGAAAATAAAATCGCATATGGTAGTTATACCCTCCGGAGCCGTGCGACGCAAGCGAGCGATGCGTAAACCCCCACACCACGGGTTTACACCCGGGGCTTTCTGGTGTGGGGGTAAAGAACTCTACAGATACTCCAATAATCTTTCGTAGTTTAAAAAGTCAAAAAATCCGTAGCCGTATTGGATAAGCAGGCTAAAGTTATCAGTAAGCAGCAGCAAACCAAGCGCTATCAAAAACACCCCGCCGATAACGGAAACCGCCTTGAGATACCCGGCAAGACGGTTGATGTAAGAGGTCGCGCGGGAAAAACCAAACGCCACGAGCAAGAACGGGATTGCAAGCCCGAAGGAAAAAATTGCAAGCAGCACTGCACCCTGCAGCGCCGTGCGGGAAGTGGAAGCAAGCAGTAAAATTGAACCAAGCACCGGACCGACGCACGGTGTCCAGCCGAATCCAAAAGACGACCCGATGACAAAAGAACTGGTCGGCCTGCCGACAGCAAGAAAAGACGGCAGCCGCATGCGGCGTTCCGCTTGCAAAAACGGCAAACGAAACGCGCCAAGCATAAAAAGTCCGAAAAGAATCACCAACACCCCGCCAACACGCGAAAACCAGACGCGAAAGGGCGCCAATGTCTGACCAAGAAACCCCGCAAGTGTCCCAAACAAAATAAATACCGCCGAAAAACCGAGTACGAAGAACAAGCCGTTCGCGACAACGCGGCGCCGCACAGCCTTTGCTTTCTCCGGTTGAGCCATGTCAGCCGCAGAAGCGCCGCTGATGAAGCCAAGATAACCGGGCACCAGCGGGAGGGTGCAGGGCGCAAGAAATGTCAGCAGTCCTGCAACAAATGCAGAAATTATAAAACTCAATTCCAACATGTCTTTATATTTTAGTTCCGGACGTTAGAGCTCATTTCAATGAGTTGCGCTACTTTCTCCTTCATTTCAGCAAAATCCATCGGCCCGCGCTTGTGGATACGAATCCTGCCCGCGTGGTCAACAAAAATCGTTTCCGGCATGGAAAATCCGCCGATGGAGCGATAAAACGCATCCTGCGGGTCAAGCAAAAACGTAAGGTCATCACTCACGCCGAGCTGGTCGGTAAACCCTTTTGCTTTCTCCAGAGATTCCGCCCGGTCAACCGCGACCACGACAACATTCTCACCGAATTCCTGCTGCAGCCGCGCAAAGTCCGAAAGCTCATCGCGGCAAAACGGACACCATACCGCCCAGGAGTTTACAACCGCGGCTTTTCCGCCCGCGATAGCGGAGAGACGCACGGTCTCCCCCGCATAATTTTTCAACGTAAAATCCGGCGCCTCTCCGAGGTCCGGAAGCGCCTTCTCTTCAGCAACGCTTATATTTGTTTCTTCACGCGCCGCTACTCCGCCTTCTCCCCGCTTACGAAAGACAACGACGCCGATAGCCGCAAGCGTGATAATGACAACTGCGATGAGCACTGTTTTTTTCATAAGTAATGTTACGGTGAGGAGAGCACGCGCTCCGGCCCGCGGTTGCGATAACGCTTAATGAACCCGTCAATGCGTGCGCGGTCTGCATCGGAAAGATTTCCATCAGCAAGGTCAAACATATCTATCCGTCCCCACGCAGCAAGGGTAATGTCCATGTCATTCTCTTCCCGCAAGGTAATAATCACCTTTGTGAGCGCAAAATCACGCAGCGCGTTTTTTACCTCGTCGGGGATACGCGGATGATAGGCAACCCACACATCTCCGTGTTCAAGATTGTGTATGACAGTCTCATCGGCAACCGCATTGGTATAAAATCCGGAGCGTGCCGGGTCCGCATAATGCCAGCCGGATGTCGGCGGGTTTGAGTTATACGGCGGATGCGCCGCTCCTTGGGCAATATGTTCTACTCCCTGCAGCGGCACGGTCCTGCTCATATCTTCGCCTTCCGGCAGCTGTCTGCCCAGAAACAAGATGATGCCTGCGCCAAATCCCGCCGCAATCATGATAACGATTATCCACTTGCGCAGCGCACGCATGCGGCTGCTGCGCCGTGTTGCCAGGCGCTCTTGCTCGCGCACGTGCAGTTTTTCCTCCCTCTTCTCTTCATATGATTGACTGGCCATAATAATGTATATATATATATTATTTCCATAATTCCGTCTTGGGATGCACCGCAAGCCACGAGAACCAGAATGACCCGACCGCCGGAACGCTCGCGCGTTCCTTGCCCGCAAAAAAACGAACTTCTCCTGCGCTATTTTTCTCAATGACGATATCCGCTCCGGAAAACGTATCCGTTGTCGTCCCTTCCGGTAACGCTTCCTTATGGTAGGCCTTAAACTTGCCGTCCCGCTCAATTCCCAGCACAAACGCCTTCGGGGGCAAGCGGTCATCATTAAACATTGCTCCAAAGCCAACGGAATCATCTGTATAGTAACTTCCGTACGGATCGCTGCCGTAGGGCTTGCGTACACCGGTTTCGCGCGAGAGCACGACAGTTTCCGGATGCGCCGCTCTCCACTCTCCATACCGTACGGTGTCTGCGGGAACGAGGTGAAGGCGCGTGCCGGTATGCCGTCCAACAACCGCCTCCCCCAAAACCTGCGACCAAAGCGACTCGTCCGCACTATCACTCGCGCGATTATACATCAGAAGATTTGACTGCCATAGTTTCCCGGAAACTCCAAACTCCATGCGCTCCCCGCTCACTTGAGCGTCAAATACTATACCCGTTGCGCAGAGCGGGCAATAAGTTATCACGAGCGGATCTCCGGCAACAATGTCATTGACGATTTCATGCCACACAAGAATTTGGTACGGGTAAAAACGCGCCTCTTCATCATATACCAGCCCAAGACCCGGACTGTCGTCCTGCAAAAAAGCATCTGCCTCGCGCGCCGGAATAAAGTGCGGCTTGTTTATAGAAGGAATTCCGTCCTTGGGAACGCCGCCCGAAAGTATCTCTTCAAGCGGAATGGAATGCTTCGTCCCATCCGTCACAAAGACTTCCCGCGCTGAAACAGAGAGAGACGCAAAAGCGCCTCTGCGCTCGGAACTTGATGAAGTTTGGGCATCCGGTTTCATGGAATTTTCTGTGGAATCTTCCGTGCGCGTCCTGAGAATTTCTTCCGCAAAAGGCATGGTCTCCCCCTCCGGCAACGGGAAATTTTTTCCCCTCCGCGAAAAAACGACAAAGGCGACGACAACTAAGAACAGAATAAGAATGCCGAGGAACGCACGCATACGAAAATAAAAAAAGCGGGAATCTTAAGAACGAATAGACGTTATAACGCGCTTTATCTGCCGCGCAAGCGCGCAAGTTCTGTTAAGCTCATAACACACGCTCTGACCTATGCGAAAACTGGTTACAATCCCGCGATCTTCAAGCCGTGCGAGCTGATGTGAAGCGGCCGAATGGGAAATGTCCGCCGCTTCGGCAATCTCATAGACACACATCCCCTTTGGCCGCGAAAGAATCAGCGAGAGGATACAATAGCGGGTGGGGTCGGCAAGCAAGCGAAAAAAGGATGCGGTTTGTCGCGATTTTTGGACGAGGAGAGAGGTCATATATGATTACATGAGCATACATTCATATATTATTTTCCCCCGCGCGTTTTGTCAAATCCTGTTTTATATAAAACTGTGGATAATATCACTCGGGGAGATGCGCGTGCCGATCCGCAATCCCCGCGAAACA
>JACPCQ010000009.1 GCA_016179715.1 Parcubacteria group bacterium | reverse complement strand
TTTTTTGAGAAATTTTTTGACTCTGTCCATAAAAAGCGCTTGCCTTACCTTTCTTTCAGGTCGCTAAGCGCCTTTCTCACCTTGCCAACCGGAACTCCCTTGGGGTCAATCTCCGTAAAATCTACAACCGTCTCCCATATTCCCTCATCCCCCCACTCGTCCACAGGAGTTATTTTAAAAACGGGCTTTGATTTTTTTACTACCACAAAAGACCGGCCCTTTTTTATTTTGTTAATATATCCTTCTGTGTTTTCACGAAGGTCCTTGAGGCCTATAATTGAATTTTTCATATACTTTAAGTTTATCTTAAGATAAACTTAATATCAAATGCATCCGGGAAACAAATCTTGTTTTGACGGGGTGGTAGATGGGGCTCCTTTTCCCCCGTCGCTCGCGGCGTTCCTCGCCACACTCGGAACAGGCTCACTCCTCCTCCAAAGCCCGGGACTCGAAAAACATGAAGAAGTTCATATTTTTCGAGTTCCCTTCTCGCCCTACGTTGTCATAAAAATATGGGTGGTAGATGGGGCTCGAACCCACAACCTTCGGGACCACAACCCGATGCTCTGCCAGTTGAGCTACTACCACCATGTACACCATGTAACGGCGTTATTATACCCCGTCATTTGCGCTAAATCAACGGGCGGCACTGCGAAACCCCACACACCCACAAACACGCCAACTGGTTGGCGTGTTTGTGGGTGTGTGTCTGTGTGTGTGCGCGGGAGAGGACTTGAACCTCCACGGGATTGCTCCCACAAGCCCCTCAAGCTTGCGCGTCTGCCGGTTTCGCCACCCGCGCGTTTTGGATATTGACGGTTTTATTTAGGAGTTTTTGTGCGTTGCCGCCGCGCTCTTGTTTTTTGTTTCCTGTTCTTTTGCGGGGGCGTCCGCTTCGGTTTCTTCCGCGGTTTCTGTTGTTGGCGCCGCGCTTTCATCCGCAATCATTTTGTTGACGGCGCGCATTGCTTTCATCTTATGCCGTGTTTCGCGCGCGGCGCGCGTGCGAATGTAATACAATTTTGCGCGGCGTACCTTTGAGCGGCGTATCAACTCTATTTTTTCCACAAGCGGAGAATAAAGAAAATACGTGCGTTCAACTCCTACGCCGGATGCGATTTTTCGCACGATAAAGGTGCCACCCGCCTCGCGACCGTGTTTGCGCGCAATAACAAGCCCTTCAAACGCCTGCAGACGTGTTTTTTCTCCTTCGGTCACGCGTTCCCATACGCGGATGGTGTCACCCGGGCGGATGTCCATGGACTGACGTTCCGCAATATTTACCGACGAAAATTCTTTAATTGCCGTGTTCATAGAAATTTAGGAGAACAGGTTTGTTGTACCATATCAGCGAATTTTGCGCAACCGGACAAGTACATGTGCCAAGTCTTCGGCAAGTCCCGCCTCCAGACGCAGGCGCTTGCCCGACGGCGCGAGAAATTCCAGTATGCTTGCGTGAAGGAACTGACGTGTTAGCCCAAAGGGACAGCGCACTTTTCTGCCGCCATATTGTTTATCGCATGCAACCGGGTGCCCGATCGCGGCGAAGTGCACGCGTAACTGATGCGTCCTGCCGGTTTTGGGCTCTGCTTCCAGAAGAGAAAAATCTGCATGTGCCCCTGCTGTTTGTGTTTCTTGTGTTTTTGGAAATGTTTCCCGCACGCGGTACGCGGTAATGGCCTCGCGCGATGTGCCGCGTGTCTGTACCGGCCTGCCCGAAATGATTCCGGCACTGCGCTTGAAGGGGGAGTGTTGACTGCGGCTGATGGGGAACGCAATTATGCCCTGTTGCTGTTTTAGGATACCAGCAACGAGCGCGAGATAAACCTTTTTTATTTGGCGTGTTCCGAAGAGTATTTTCAAATGCATGAACGCGCTCTGGGTGCGTGCGACAAGCAGAACGCCTGACGTATCTTTATCCAGTCGGTGTACGATTCCGGGGCGCACCGGGTCTTCCCCGACCCCGCGGATTTCCGGATATTGCTTTGACAGCATGTCTGTAAGCACGGGCGCGGCGTCCTTCCTTTGGGAGTGTGCGGGGTGCACCAACATGCCTGCGGGTTTATTTACTGCAACAAGATCCGCATCCTCATAGATAATTTGCAGCGCATCCGTCATAGGTGTTTTTATCGTACACGATTGGCCTGAAAAGAAAAATTTGCAGCCGACCGCAATAGCTGGCTGCAAAGACCTGGTCCATCGCGAAGAGATATCAGGCTTGTCTAAAAATACGCGCTTGGGGGATAGGCCGCAGAAGTAGCCTGCTTCCTTACCCTAAGTGTAGTTGAGGGGAGCGTAATCAAGGTGTGCGCGCAGGAGGGATTGAACCTCCGGCCTTTTGCATGTCAAGCAAACGCTCTACCACTGAGCTATGCGCGCGTCAATCTAACGGGGTGAATCAAGCAAACGCTCCCTGCCCTGAGCGAAGCCGCGTCCAGACGCGGCGGAGTTGAAGGGTACTACTGAACTAGCCGCGCAAAAATCTGGCCAGATAGCCACTATCTCCGATGTCTGTATCTATAGCATAATTTTTTTTCTATTTCCAACGTAGCGGGCAAAAGACAAAACACAAACACCCTCCTTGCGGAGGGCGCTGCGTGGTGAAAATGATAAACGACCTTTTACTCTTCACCTTATAAGGCCATGTTGTTGGGGCAGATAGGGAGCAGTGTTACGGAAAATCGCGCGCAGATTAGACAGCACTTTAAATGTGAGCAACGTAACGACAATTGCCGAAGCGGTAATGATTAGGAGAGGAACAGTTGCGGCATCGCGCAATCCGTTTGAGAAAAGCAGCCACAATGTTCCCGCCGTACTTGTGTCGTTGCGCATTGCCAGCGTGGTGTTGTGCATGATTTCTGCAACGAAAAATTCACGGGAGATTTCGCGCAGGGTAATAAAAACAAATAGAGGTATTTGCAAAAACAATGCCGGAGCAATCTGGCGCACAAACCAGATTCCGTAAACGCGGCGCATAACCCGCCTTTTCAGTTGTGTTTGTGATGTGTTCATATACGTGGTTGAGCGGAGGAGGCAAGGTCCCGAAAATATTTTCGTGCGCGAAACAGCTTCATCTTTATTGCTCCGACGGATGTTTTTTGTTCCTCGGAAATGGTTTGATAGGATTTGTCTTCCAGATAGTGCGCGCGGAGTACCGCGCCGAGCTCCTTGGGCATCTGGGCAATCGCGTCCTCAATGAGCGTGCGCTGCTCGTTTGCGATGGCGTAGCGTTCCGGCGCATATGCATTATCTTTATCCGGAATGGCGTGGTAATCAATCGCGTCGTTATATTCCATAACGCCGTTTCTGCGCTTAAGTTTCCGGTAACGAATGAGCGCGGTATTCATCAAAATCTTATACATCCAGCTTTTGGGCTCTATGCCGGGCTGTTTTTTGAATTTTTTTCCATTGGTGTAGATTTTGATGAATGTTTCCTGACACACCTCTTCGGACTCGTCCCGGTTGTGCAAAACACGGTTTGCGGTACGCAAGAAGCTCTCCTGATAACGGTCCACCAGTATCGCAAAAAGACGCGGGTCTTCCTGTGAGCACCGCAAGATATCCTCGTCGGTAAGGCTTACTGCCTGCGTTTCCGGAATAGCTGGTTCAAAAAGAGACATAAAATAATGTAAAAAGATGTGCAGGAACCCTCCTTTTTCTACAATACTATAACAAAAAGTCGTACAAGAAGGTTTCTTTTGCTGACACTATTGCTTTAATTTAAGCGTAAATCAATTGTTTAAATGCTTCTTTCTTTTGCGGGTCAAGAAGCGTTTCGTACATCATAAGCTTCAGTCCAATCGGGACGGAAAAACGCTCATTTCTGCATAATTGCAGGAATTGTTCACAACTTTGCAATGTTACCACAATACGCTCCCCGCTATCAAGGTTCTGTTGGGCTATTTTTTTACAGTCTTTTCCCACGAAGACAGTTTCAGGGAAGAAGAATTTCGGCGCGCCGAAAAACTCTGCGAGCACGGTCATCTTTTTTGCGCAGTAACCGGTTTCCTGCAGCAATTCGGCGTGTGCCGCTTCTTCCGGCGTCTGGCCCCGTTCAATGCGTCCGCCCGGCAAGGAGAGGAAAGCCGGTTTAGTTGGCTGTTCCTGCATGAGCACAATAATGTCATCACCAACCAGCCCGATGACGTCAACCGAAGACTGCCGCGCAACCATTTCAAAAGTTTCGTATGAGCCGTCATACATTTCTTGCTCCCACTGGTAAATGTTAAACAGCTTGCCGGAAAATACTTTTTTGGAGTTTTCTGGGATATGCATAATTTTTGTCCTATCGCCTTTGTGCGGGCTACCTCGGGTTGGAACCGTGGTCGGTCAATCTCCACTTGGTTATTTCTAGTAATTTTATTGTAATAATTTGAGGTTCTAACAGCACCCTACTG
The DNA here is from genome assembly GCA_016179715.1 of Parcubacteria group bacterium. Taxonomy (GTDB): domain Bacteria; phylum Patescibacteriota; class Minisyncoccia; order JACPCQ01; family JACPCQ01; genus JACPCQ01. The sequence continues at coordinate 393 of JACPCQ010000009.1, read as the reverse complement.
AACTACTGGAATAGTGAAGCTTGGTTGTGATTTTGTTGTCTCCAATCCTCTGTCGTCTTGAACAAGTTGAGCGCCGAGCTTCGTCGGTTCAGATTTGAAGAAAGTTTGGAATGTTACACTATTCGCAAGTCCGTAGAAACACTTAATATTTACTCCTGTATCGGATGTTGCAGTTGCCCAAGTTGAAGAACTGCCTATTGGTCCAGTTGATATCAATTCAGCATCTGCCAAAATATATAGACAAGGACTGACTGGAATGACAGGTCCATTTGCAACAAAGGTTAGATTTACTTGATAATTACCTTAATCCGAGAGGGCTTGCAAATACGGTGAAAACTAATTTTTATAACGGCTGGAAGAGGATAGGACAGGTGTTTGCGCCGGGCTATATAC
>JACPCQ010000008.1 GCA_016179715.1 Parcubacteria group bacterium | reverse complement strand
CGCTTCCGGAACGCCTGATGGAGGGCCTGTCGCCCCGCCTCAAACCGCGTTTTCCGACGTCATGCCTCTTGCCGCCCCAGGCACGATTTCTCCCGAAACACAAAGCCCTTCGGGGGTCGTCCCGGCAAGGCCGGAACCGGAACAACGGCCGCAGAGCGCGCCCGCTGTCCCCTCCGGCCCTGCGCAAGACAAAACACCGCCCCCGCCGCACGAACAAAAATCCGCGGATATAAAAACCGCATATCCGCCGCCCGCGCCACCCCTCCCGTTCCGACAAAAGGAGGGTGCGCCCCTTCAAAAACCGGCCGCACCGGCAACTGCGCAAGGGTTGGACACTTCTTCTGAAATTGTGCGCGCGGAGTCAAAAATATCAGAACACAAGCTCCCGCTAAGTCCGGAGGAGCAAAAACGCATTAAACGCAAGGCGTTTGAGCAGCTTTTTTCCGAACATAAAGCAGACGGGCAAGAAATAACAACTCCCGCGCAATCACAAAACACGCGCAAAGAAAATGACCCTTACAGAGAACCAGTTGAGTAATTTTCAATTTACCCCGTGAAATCTTTCAAATTTTTATCCCATCATGTTTTACACCTATATATTGAAGAGCAAAAAAGATGGAAAGTTATATACCGGCTCAACGAGAAATTTGAAAGAATGATTTGAGCAGCATTGTGCCGGGAAAGTCCTTTCCACCAAACAGAGGCGCCCCCTCGTATTGGTATACTATGAAGCATGTGGTGAAAGAAAAGGATGCTCGTCGCAGAGAAAAGACACTCAAATCATTTCGTGGCGCAATGTTTCTGCGGCGCAGGCTCAAATCGTATTTCACGGGGTGAACTAATTATCAAACGCCAGCGGAACGTAAAACGAAAAATGCAAGACAACAGTGCAAAATTAAAAATAGTAAGTATTACTGGAAGTCAACGGAGCACAAATATGCACAAAACTCAAATACCTGCCTGCCGGCAGGCAGGAAGCACAGACTCCCAAAAGCACAGAACACAAACCGTTTGTGTTCCCGGTCTTTGTGTTCTGTATTATTTTGATTTTTGATATTTGCGTTTTACATTTGAAACATGCGCCAATTTCACGTTCCGCAATTTATTGAAGTTGAAGATAAAATATTCGGGCCGCTCACGTTGCGGCAGTTTATCTATCTTGCCGGAGGTGCTGCAATCGTGATTATTTTTTACTTCACGCTTCCTTTTTGGCTCATGGTGCTGTTCAGCCTGCCGTTTGCCGCACTTGCGGCCGCTCTTGCGTTCTACAAAGTGAATTCCCAGCCTTTTGTGCACGTGCTGGGAAGCGCTCTCTCGTATGTCTTCCAAAAGAAACTCTATCTTTGGAAAAAGAAGACGTTCGCAAAAGACGATGTCGCCCCGACAGCCGTCGTTAAAAGAGCGGGAGCAGATATTCCGAAACTTTCCGGACGTTCACTCAAGGACCTTGCGTGGAGTCTTGACGTAAAAGAGAAGATAAAATAACGCCATGGCGACGAATTCTTCCGCATCCGCAGCACGATCCCAGGAGTTTGTTCCGATAAAAGAAGTTCGGGACGGTGTCGTCATGTCCAAAAGCGGCTCAATGCACGCGCTGCTCATGGCTTCATCGCTAAATTTTGCGCTCAAATCAAGCGATGAGCAGGATGCCATCATCGCGCAGTACCAAAACTTTTTAAATTCGCTGGATTTTTCGGTGCAGTTTTTCATCCAGTCCCGCAAACTTAACATTTCGCCCTACTTGGACACGCTCAAGGAGCGCGCGCGCGACCAAGTAAACGAGCTCTTAAAAATACAGACGAATGAGTATGTTGACTTCATAAAAAATTTTGTGCAAAGCGCAAACATTGTTTCCAAATCATTTTATATTATCGTCTCTTTCAATCCCCCGAGCATCTCCACAAAAAGGGGAGTTTTCTCGGGAATCGGGGAAATGTTTTTCCGCCCGCGCGGAAAAAAGACCGAAGAACAAAACAACGCATTCAGCGAATACGCGGCACAGCTGCAGCAGCGGGTGGATGTGGTCATGCAGGGGCTTGCAAGCACCGGAATCCGCACCGTTCCCCTGCAGACAGAAGAAATCGTTGAGTTGTTCTTCGGCCTGTTCAACCCCGACGAGCTTGAGAAAGGGAAGGTGAGCAAGCTGCCGCAACAGTAAAAAATGCAAAGTTTAAAAATCAAAGGTCAAAATGACAAATCAAAATTATAAAAGTGATAACAAACAATTTAAGAAGGAGTTCCGAGCGCGTCTGTATAACTGGGTTCTGCGGTTAATCAAGTTTATTGATAAGTTGCCGAAAGATTCGGTGTGCACGGTCATTGGCAGGCAGCTTTTACGAAGCGGCACGAGCGTGCTTGCCAATTATGTCGAGGCGGCTTCGGCAAGCTCACGAAAGGATTTTATCAATTTTTTTACCCACGCATTAAAATCAGCGAATGAGTCTAAAATGTGGCTCGCGCTTCTCCGCGACACAGGCAAGAGCGACGGCACCGAACCTAAATGGCTTCCCGAAGAGCTCTCGGAAATTGCAAACGTGCTGGCATCAAGCATTCTCACGTTAAAAGGCAAGAGATAATTTATTTTAGCATTTTAAACTGTCATTTTGATTTTTGATATTTGCATTTTACACTTAAGTAAGGCATATGTCTTTCTTCAGCCGCAAAAACAAAAAGGAGGAAACTGAAGTTGTCCCCGTTCTCCCCGAATCCATATACGAGGCCGGGGTGTTGGAACTTCAGGACATCATCGCGCCCGCGGCACTCCAGATTAACTCCAATTACCTGCGCTTGGGAGAAAAATTCACGCGTACAATCTTTGTTTTTGCATACCCGAGGTTTCTCGCGGTTAACTGGTTTTCTCCCGTCATCAATCTGGACAAGGTGTTTGATATTTCTATTTTTATACACCCCACGGATACCGCGATGATTCTTCGCCAGCTGCAAAAAAAAGTTGCGGAGGTGCAGTCGCAAATTCACATGCGAGAAGAAAAGGGGCTGGTACGCGACCCCATTTTAGACACTGCCTACCAGGACCTTGAGGAGTTAAGAGATAAGCTGCAGCAGGCTCAAGAACGGCTCTTTAGCTTCGGACTCTACATCACAATATATGCGGACAACCCGGAAGAACTGGATAAAACCGAAATAGAAATACGCTCGCTCTTAGAATCCCGTCTGGTCTATGCCAAACCCGCGCTCTTCCAGCAAAGTGACGGGTTTGGAAGCACGCTGCCGCTCGGAGACGACAAGCTTTCCGTGCACAGCCGCATGAATTCTTCCCCTCTTTCCAGCATTTTCCCCTTTGTTTCTTTTGACCTGACCTCAAACAAAGGAATTCTCTATGGCGTGAACCGGCACAACAACAGTTTGATTCTCTTTGACCGCTTCTCGCTTGATAATTACAACTCCGTCATCTTTGCAAAGTCCGGAGCAGGAAAATCGTACTTTTCCAAACTGGAGATTCTGCGCTCGCTCATGTTTGACGTTGATGTCATTGTTATTGACCCGGAGCGGGAGTATGAGTATCTCGCGGAGGTGGTGGACGGCAGATATATTAATATCTCGCTTGCTTCCCACCACCACATCAACCCGTTTGACCTTCCGGTTGCGCGTGAAGACGAGTCTCCCGCGGACGTACTGCGCTCCAATACCGTAAATCTGGTTGGATTTTTCCGCATCATGCTGGGAGGGCTCACGCCCGAGGAAGACGCAATACTGGACCGGGCAATCACCGAAACCTATGCCTCCCGAGACATCACGCCCGACTCGGATTTTTCGCGCACCACCCCGCCCATTCTTTCCGACCTTGAACTGGTGCTCGCAAACCTGGAGGGGGGAGGGGGGCTGGCCCAGCGTTTGCGCAAGTACACACAAGGCGCCTGGGCCGGGTTCATTAACCAGCCCACCAATGTGGATATCTCAAAAAAACTTACCGTCTTTTCCATTCGCGACATGGAAGACGAGCTCCGCCCCATCGCCATGTATCTCATTGTTCACTTTATATGGAACTCCGTACGCCAAAAACTTAAAAAGCGGCTCCTGGTGGTGGACGAGGCGTGGTGGATGATGAAAGAAGAAGACGGCGCCTCTTTCTTGTTCGGCATCGCAAAACGCGCGAGGAAATACTATCTGGGGCTCACCACTATCACCCAGGACGTGAGTGATTTTTTAAACTCCCCGTACGGAAAGCCGATTATCACGAACTCCTCCATGCAGCTCTTGCTCAAGCAATCGCCCGCAAACATCAACGTGTTGAAAGAAACGTTCAACCTCACCGAGGAGGAAAAATTTCTCTTGCTGGAATCCGACGTTGGGGAGGGGATTTTCTTTGCCGGCCTTAAACACGTTGCCATAAAAGTTATCGGCTCTTATACGGAAGACCAGATTATCACCTCCGACCCCGCCCAGCTGCTTGCCATCAGGAAGGCGCGGGAAGAGGTGGCAAAAGATGGCATATAATGCACAACTCGCGCAAAAAAGCGGCATAAAATTGTCACAATGATGGCAGAACAGGAACAAAAAACAGAAGGCCCCGCCGACGAAGAAGCGCGCTACGCGGAACTTGCGCGCAGGCGCGCGGCAAGCCGGATGGCCGCAAAAGAAGAACAGGAAGAAGCGGGGGGCGGCACGGGCGAAAATGACGCGGAAGGAAACCGGGAGCAGGGCGGGTCGGCACCGCCCGGGCATGCGACATATTGTGGGCGCTCTTTTTGACGGAACACAGTGGCTCCTTGCATTTGCCGACGGAGGGCTGGTAACCGGAAAGATAATCTCTTCCATTGCGCTCGGCACATTTTATGTCTGGGATCGCATGAAATATCCGAACGAGCCGACGAGCCGCCTGGCAACATATTTGGGAGTCGCTGGAGTGTTGGAGTTTCTTCCGGGTTTAGACATGCTCCCCACGTGGACCGCCTATCCCTTGCGCCGATATCTGCAAAAACATTCGCGAATAATATAACCGCTATGAGAAAGATAAGATTGCGGGCGCAACACGGGTTTTTAAAATGAAGCAGTACAATATCATGATGAACACACGACCACAAAAAATTTCTAACGGGGCGAATGGTCGCTGCCGCAATTTATTTTCGCGCTTCCTTGTTTTTATGCCCATCAAAGCGCTGGCGTGCGGACTTGCCGCCGTTACGTTCTGGACAATCTCTCCCGCCGTTGCTACAGCGCAAGCAGAAGCGGTTTCCATCATTCTGCGCCCGCCAACCCCGGAGCCATTCACCGAGGTAACAGCGGAGGCGCGCTCCTTTGCAATAGACCTTAACCAAACCGAGATTGTCTGGACGCTGAACGGGGAGTTTCTTCTTCGGGGCGTAGCGGAAAAAACAATAACACTGCGCACCGGCAAGGCGGGAACCCCGTTTGCGCTTATGGCAACCGCACAAGGAGCTGACGGCGTGCGCGCAACCGGAGAAAAAACTTTCTTTGTAAGCAGCGTTGACTTGCTTTGGGAAGCTCCAGGCGTTATTGTTCCGGCATTGTTTCCGGGAAAGGCGCTTGCGGCAGCGGGCAGTATTGTTCGTGTGGCGGCACTCCCGGAAATATTCTCGGGAAATCAAAAAATTCCGGCGCGTAATTTGCTTTTTTTCTGGTCTATTGACGGAGAGCGCTTTGGCGCCTATTCGGGAAAGGGGAAAAACATTCTTCCCGTAAAGATGTCGGGGGGTGCGGGCGCCACGCACCGCGTGCAGGTTTCTGTCTCGCTTCCGGACAACACGCCGGTTGCCGAACGCTCCACAACGATTCGTTTTCAAGCAAAACGCTTTTTCGCGGGCAGGACATTGACGTTCGCGCAGCGCCCTATTTTTTCACCACCCCCGCAAAAAACATTGTCTTCTCCTGGAAGGTGAACGGCGCGAACATCGCGGCCGGACAGGATAGCTCCATTCTTTCCTTCCGGCCCGCCGCAGACATCGCCGGACTTTTTGATATATCGTTAATAGCAAAGAGCGCGGCCGCCGCGGGCGAAGAGGCCGAGGCGCGCCTGCGTTTTACAGTAAAATGAAAACGCGCGTAAAATTTATTTTTGTGTTATCCTTTTTCGCGCTTGTTGCGGGCCTGCCCGTCCGGCAGGCGGGCCTGCTTTTGGCGCCACCCTCTCTGCTTGCGGCAAAAGTGGATTACCGCCCCTCCCAGCAGCTCCCCGGACTCAACCTTGAGCAGAGCGCCGGGCAAGCAAGTTCGCTTTTCCCGCAATTTATCCGGTGGGTGCTCCCGTTTGTGCTTTCTCTGGCCGCAGTGCTTGCGGTCATTATGATCGTTGTTGCGGGGGTAGAGTTGGTAATCAAAGGCGACCGGCCCGCGGCGCGCGAGAATGCAAAAGCGCAAATTTGGGCTGCCATCGGAGGGCTTGTGCTCGCATTTGCCGCTTTCCTTATTCTGCGCACCATCAACCCCGATTTGGTGGGGCTGAAGTTTGACCTTGGGGCGCCTCCGAGCTTCACGCCGGCCGGGACGGCAGGCGGCACCGGTTACGGAGAAAGGGTACAGCGGGTTCCGTTAGGGGAGTCTTGCTCTGACACAGCAGACTGCCAAGTTGGGCTAGAATGCAGAGACACGCCAACCAATACCGGAATGCAAAGCCTCTGTTCCTATCCCCTAGGAACAACCGTGGCTAGTGGACCTGACCAAGCATGCGGGAGGGTTCCTGGTAGTAACAATCTTCGTTGCCAACCGGGTTTGATATGCGTGTTCGAAGGAGGGGCGGCAAACGAATTTCGTTCTCGTTATCCAAGGGGGGTAGATACGAGCAACCTAGGCGTTTGTCTGCCCGTCAACACGCCGCCACAGCCAGCTCCTACACAACGGAGCGGAGAAACGATACGCGTGAATATTCCGAGCAGTGCTAGCGACATTGACCTTAGCAGAGCAGGGGGAACCACACAGACATCTCCGCCAGCCGCCCCTCCGACGCCTGCCGCACCACAACCGCCGGCCGGAGCATCACAATAACAATGAACAAAAATCGCTTCATTATTATCGCCGCTTTTGCTCTATTGCTCACCATCGGAGTAGTATTGTTTTTTGTTTTCAGAACCACGCTACCTGAAAACGGGGAGGCAGAAGGAACGGCACAGCCGTTTCCGAATGCGGGAGAGCGCCAGGCGAACGGGCAGGAAACAACAATGGGCGGAGCTCGGGCGTCGCCGGAAGAAGAAAGCGCCCCTTCATTCTGGCAACTCTCGCAAGAGCCCGTTGCGGGTGCGGCGTTTATAGACGGGCGCGTGTTTTATGCGGAACGCGCAACCGGACATCTTTTCTCCGTCGGATCGGAGGGAGAAAAAAGAGTCCGGCTCTCAAATACAACGATTCCAAGGGTGTTAAACGCCGAGTGGGGAGCGGGCGGAGATCGTCTTCTTCTGCAATATCTTGCCGAGGGAGACGCCCTGCGTAACGTTCTCGCGCTCGTCCGCGCTTCCTCCACCCAAATAACGCCGCTTGACCCCGCACTTATTACCGCGGCCCCCTCGCCGGACAAAACCCAACTTTTTGTACTCCGCCCCGCAGGAGATACTTTTAGCGGCACCGTCGCAACATTTGAAAACAAAAACGCGCGAAGCGTGCTCACCATGCCGCTTGGCCGGTGGCAAGCCCGGTGGCCCGCAACAAAAACCGTAACATTGCTAAGCAGTCCCTCCGCAGAAAGCGACGGGTCGTTTTATGCGTTAAACATAGATACGAGCGCGTTTGAAAAAGTGCTCGGCGGAGTTCCCGGACTTGTTGCCACCCTCTCTCCGGACAACAACACGGTGCTCTTCTCCGAAAAAACGGGCGGCGCGCCGATTGCTCTCAACACATTCTTGCGCGAAACAGGGAACACGCGCAGGCTGTCTCTTGCAACCATTCCGGAAAAATGCGCGTGGTCTCAACTGTCGCCCATTATTGCGTATTGCGCAATACCCTCCTTTCTGCCCGATGCGTCTTACCCGGACGATTGGTATAAAGGAAAGATTTCCTTCTCCGATTTTTTCACCTCCGTAGACACCGAGAAGGGGGAACTGCGCGCCGTATTTCCGGAAACTTTTTTTGACGCAACGCGCCTGTTTACCGACAAAACAGAACAACACCTGTTTTTCACCGACAAAAAAAGCGGCCTCTTGTGGAGCATCCGCCTTCCGTAGAACCTAAAATTCTAAACCCCAAACCCTAATCGCGTTCTGAGTTTCAAGTTTAAGTAAACATCCACACCACTCCGGGCGGGAACCCCCCGCTGGATTAGAATTTGAGCTTCGGTCCTCACAAAAAGTAAAGCGTAAAACGAAAAATGCAAAACAACAACGCAAAATCAAAAATAGACTTAAAACAAAGAGCGTATATCTATGCGCTGCGCATTATAAAATTTATTGACACGCTCAACAAGAAAGATTTTAGTGTCGCGATCGTATCACGTCAGTTGTTGCGGAGCGCGACCAGCGTTGGCGCAAACATTATTGAGGCACAGGCAGGCAGCACGAAGAAAGATTTCACAAATTTCTTCAGCTACGCTCTGAAATCCGCCAACGAGAGTAAATTTTGGT
>JACPCQ010000007.1 GCA_016179715.1 Parcubacteria group bacterium | reverse complement strand
CATCGCTACCATACTAGGCACGTATCAAGCATCACTTACCGACTTCAAATATCTTTCAAAGGAATGGAAGGAGCACTGCGAGGAAGAAGCGTTGCTGGGTGTCTCCATCACTGGTCAGTGGGATTGCAAGGCGGTGCGTAATCCTGCGACATTGCGCAAAATGAAGGAGGTGGCCATTGAGACAAACCGAAAATACGCCGCGCGCTTTGGAATCAATCCTTCCACATGTATTACCTGCGTGAAGCCGTCGGGGAACGGTTCACAGCTTTTTGATTCTTCTTCAGGTATGCATCCGCGTCACGCGAAGTATTACATCCGTAGGATTCGCGTTGAGCGGCACAACCCGCTTTTCCGAATGCTGAAAGATGCCGGTGTGCCGGTATATCCGGAGGTCAGCTATACGACGGAAAATGCGACGACATTTGTATTGGAATTCCCGATGCGCGCTCCGGAAAAGGCGATTCTCAAGGACGATATCACTGCGCTTGATCAGCTGCAGCACTGGAAGATGCTCAAAGAAAATTATACTGAGCACAACCCTTCCACAACGGTTTCTGTCGGCGAAGGAGAATGGTTAAACGTTGCAAACTGGGTCTTTGAACACTGGGATATTATCGGAGGGCTCTCTTTTCTTCCCCGAAGCGAACATATCTACCGCCTGGCGCCCTACGAAGAAATAACGAGGGAGGAGTATGAGTCCAGGGTAGCGGCGTTCCCGAATATTGATTTTTCAAAACTGGTGCTTTATGAGTACGAAGATGCGACACAGGGCGCACAAGAACTTGCCTGTGTTTCCGGAGCTTGTGAAATAGACGTCCCGCCCATCGGAGTGGCTTCGGAAGAGACAATCATTCCCACGCCGTGATAAGTTCTTTGTTTTTCGGAGAACTTGTTTTCGCGGCGCCAGTGAAGGTTGCGGCCGGCGACACCGTGTAAAAGTAAAAACCGCGAGTGTTTCGCGGTTTTTACAGGGTGTGTTGTTTTCAAGCACGCATGCGGTCAAGATTCCTTCTTTTCTGTTTCGTCTGGGATAAATGTAATATGCAGTTTTTTTGGTTTTTTCTCTTCAATGCGTTCTAAAAAATCCTCAATATCTGCCCGGGCGTAAAGACGGTAATTGTTTGCAGGATTTCGCGCCGCGGCAAGAAGACCCCGCTTGTCCCAGTTTCGGAGCGTGACCGTGCTGACGCCCAACATCTGTGCTGCTTCTCTTATGGTGAGGTATTGCTTGCTCATGGCTAGGGAAGTATAATGGAGGAATAAGAGAGGATGACCGGTATTTGTCCTCTGGTATGACTTCTTATATACATTATAAACCCTTATTTTATTTCCGGTAAGTATTTATGAACGACACTATTTTTGTACAAGGGGGGCAAGGAGAAATTGCTTCCGGACAGGTTGACAGCTCGGCATCTGGGTTGCGTGTTATTGGTCAGTGGATATTGCTTGCGGTGGCCTTTCTGTTGCCGGTCTGGGCGCTTCCGTTCACATCCTCTCCCTTCGCGCTCAATAAGGCATACCTTGCCTTTGTGCTCGTGATTATCGCCGCGATCTTATGGTTGGTCTCTACGGTTAAGGAAGGGCGGCTGCATTTTGTTTCGCATCCGATTTCTCTTGCCGTTGCGGGGCTTGTTGTCGCAAACGGCATCGGGCTTGTCTTTTCCAAGATTCGCGCAGTGTCGTTTTTCCACACCGGTGCGGAAGTAGGAACATTCGGCGCGATATTGCTTTATGCGCTAATTATTATGCTCGCGTCTTTATTTTTTCCGGATGAGCGCAGGATAGGGCGCTGGTTCAATCTGCTCTTTCTCTCCTCGGTGATACTGTTTGTTATACAGTTTTTCTGGAGCGGGCTTGGCGTACGCCTGTTGCCGTTTTCATTTTTTGCCGACAAGAACATCAACCTAATCGGATCCTGGAATGTGTTTGGTATATTTTTCGGATTTACGGGAATTGCCGCGCTTGCGCTTTTTACGCTCAACCGCAACGGCGGAATATCGCGTAAGCTGGCGCTTGTCACGTTGGTGCTGTCGCTTGTCGCGATGGCATTTGTGAACTTTTCGCTTGTCTGGTGGGTGTTTGCGGTATTTACCGGCGTATTTCTGGTGTATCGCTTCGTTGCGGAGCGGGACACGCGCTTGCTTATCAGTCTTCCTCTATTTATCTTGCTTATCGCGCTCCTGTTTCTGTTTATCAGGGGAGCGATGGGGGACGTGCTGACCTCGCTCAACATTTCTAATGTTGAAGTGCGTCCGAGCTGGGGGTCTACGTTGCAGGTGGCCAAAAGCACGCTCAAGCAAGACCTGCTTGTCGGCACCGGTCCGCAGACGTTCTTGTATAACTGGCTTCAGCATCATCCGGTTACGGTAAATCAAACTCCGTTCTGGTCTGCGCGGTTTGAACAGGGAGTAGGAACTATTCCGTCGCTCGCATTCTCTACGGGTCTTTTGGGAATACTGTCCTGGCTTATATTTCTTGCTTTTTTCCTTTGGTTTGGATTGAAGGCTGCGGTATCTGCCGCGACAGAAGCGCGAAGTTATCTTCTGGCTTCGTTTCTGGGCAGCGCGTATCTCTGGACCATAACGATAGTATATGCGGTGCCGTTTGTTATCATGTTTCTCGCGTTCTTTTCCACGGGAATATTTGTTGCGCTGCTGCTTATGAACCGCCAGGGAAAGCAAGTAACTATTCCGCTTTTACAAAACGCGGCTGTCGGTTTCGTTTCCGCGCTTGCCGTACTCTTCTTTATCATTCTTGGCTTTGCGAGTCTGTATTTCCTTTCCCGGGCGTATATCGGCGCGGAATTCTTTGCGCGGGGACTGGACGCATTTAATACTTCGGGCGACGTTGCTCGCGCGGAATCGCTTCTGGACCGGGCGCGCCGTCTGGATAACCAAGATACCTACAGTCGCGCGCTTACGGAAATTAAACTTGTGCAACTTCGTCAGATAGCACAAGGCGCTGACTTTTCTTCAGATGCGTTCCGCGTGCAATTTCAGAATCTTTTAGGGCTTGCCATTCAAAACGCGAATGCCGCAAAGGATGCGAATCCGCTTGACCCGCAAAACTGGTTGCTCCTCGGAAGAGTGTACGAATCAGTGTTGCCGCTGGGCATTGGCGGGGCGGACGAGTTTGCACAGCGTTCTTATGAGCAGTCCGCACAACTTGCCCCATCCGACCCCGGAGCGCCGCTCGCGCTTGCCCGCGTACTGCTTGCCAGAGGGGATCGTGCGGGAGCACGCACGGAACTTGAGAAAGCCACTACGCTGAAAAGCGATTACGCGCCCGCGCAATTTTTGCTCTCCCAGGTTGCGGCACAAGAGGGAAACATCCAAGAGGCTGTTCGCAGGACTGAATCAACCGCGCTTCTTGCGCCGAATGACATCGGCGTGCTTTTCCAGCTTGGGTTGTTGTACTACCAGAGCAATAACATTACGGCTTCCCAACAGGTGTTTGAACGGCTTGTCGCGCAGAGCCCGGATTATTCCAACGCGCGGTATTTCCTAGGTTTGGCTTATGACCGACAAGGGAGAACGGCAGATGCTATCGGGCAGTTTGAGCGCATTGAGGAGCTGAATCCGAATAACACGGAAGTGAAGCAGATATTGGACAACCTGCGTCGCGGAAGGGCGGCGCTTGCCGGCATCTCTCCGCCCGCGCCGTCGCCGGAACAGCGCCCCGCGCTTCCGGTTCCCGGTCAGTAAAAACTCGGTTATTACTTGCGCGGCAGGCCGCGGTAAAAAGGGATTTATCCAGTGGTTCAAGCACTGTTGCGATTTATGCACCGGGAATTGAAGGGCGTGCACCAAGCCGCCCTTTTTTTGGCCGTTTCGGCGGCAGGGTCCGTAGTGCTTGCGCTCGTACGCGACCGTCTTCTTGCCAGTTCGTTCGGCGCGGGGCCGGTGTTGGATTTATATTTCGCGGCGTTTCGGATTCCCGACATCGTCTATACCATCTCGCTCTTTTTTACCGCGAGCACCGCGCTTATCCCGTTGTTTCTTGATTTGCAGGAGCAGGGAGCAGACGAGGCGCAGCGGTTCCTGGACAGCGTATTCACATCGTTTCTACTGTTTACCTGCATAACCGCGTCGTTTGCGTTTTTTCTTATACCGGTACTTATTCCGATAATTGTTCCCGGCTTTTCCGCCGCCGAACAGCATACGTTAGTAACGTTTTCCCGCATACTTCTTCTCTCTCCTCTTCTGCTTGGGCTCTCCAATCTCGTTTCCAGCATCATACAGTCGCATCGCCGCTTCTTGGTGTATGCGTTAAGTCCGCTTTTTTATAACCTTGGCATCATTGTCGGCGTTGTGTGGTTCTATCGCGTGATGGGCGTGTTTGGTCTTGCGGCGGGAGTTATTTTAGGAGCGCTTTTGCATTTACTCGTGCAAATACCCACGCTTGCAAAACTGCGCTACATACCGCGTCTTACCGCGGTATTTTCTTCGAGCCTGATGCGGCGCGTTGTGACGCTCTCGTTTCCGCGCGCTCTCGGGCTAAGCATAAATCAGATTGTACTTTTGATTATGACCGCGCTCGCTTCCGCCGTTGGCGCGGGGGGCATTGCGGTGTTTCACTTGGCGTATAATTTGCAGTCCGTTCCGCTCTCGGTTATCGGCGTGAGCTACAGTGTCGCGGTGTTTCCGACGCTGGCACGATCGTTTGTGCGCCGCGAGCAGACAGAATTTATGAACATTGTCGCATTAGCTCTGCGTCATATCTTGTTTTGGTCGCTCTTTGCCACAGTTTTTTTTGTCGTGCTTCGGGCGCATATTGTGCGCGTCGTGCTTGGCGCAGGCGCCTTTGGCTGGTTGGACACGCGTCTTACTGCCGCGGCGTTTGG
>JACPCQ010000006.1 GCA_016179715.1 Parcubacteria group bacterium | reverse complement strand
GTCCCTCCATGCGTATCCCTCCTCCATCGCTTTCTCCTTGGTCATGGGAAAATATTCCTGCGCGATTGTTTCGTTGTAAGAGAACGGGCAAAGCTCTGTCGGAAAAAATTCTCCGTAACGGTACTCTCTTCCCTTTTTATCCGTATAGGGCATATCGTTCATGTGCCGGATAATTTTCGGGAGGAGTGTTTCGTAGTCCTCTTTGGAGTATTGTTTGTTGAGAATGCAATAGGACTTACTGCGCAATCCCGTACAGCCGAAGATGTTATTTGCGCTGTGGCAGTTGTACGCATAGCGAATATCATGCCCGCCATACACAACAATTGCTCCAAGCATGCGCGAGCCGGAGAGCCCCGCGTCCACCGACTCATAGAGAAGTTCGGACTGCTCGCCGACACCATAGCCATCCATGGAGTCCTTCATCCCGAACCCACCCCAGACAATGTGTCTGCAGTCCTCAAGATTGACCGCATCAAAACATGACAGACAGTTTTTTGCCTCAACCAAAATATCGCCGGTTACGTCAACTGTCTTCAACGAATACATGTATTTACGGGGAAACGTCGCGGCAAATTCCAGATACTTTTTCTTCAGCTCTTCGATGCGGCTTGTTAAAAATATGGTATTGCTTGTTGCGCAGCCCGACACAGCCGATGCACTGCGAACAATTTCTGCAATCATACGAAAAAAGCATATCCTGGCTGTCCTCGCACCCATAGCACCAGCGCAATTTATACGATGTTCCGCAATTGACCGCCTCATAACTGCGCTCCAGCCATCCTACCAAGTACAAGTCTGATGAATCTCTTACCTCCAAAACGCGGTTTGCATACATGACGTTTTCGCTCTTATATGACGCGGAGATAAGAAAAGAATCTTTGCTGTCCAGAGCATGGTTTGCATATTCGGTACGTACCGCGTTGCTGTTAAAAAGCGCGATCTGCGGGGTGCGCTGCAAAAGCTCGCGAAACTGCTGGAAAAACGGCTTTGAAAAATCATATTCCGCGCCAAACGCAAGCGGGTCCCATGCGTCCGACCACCAGTGTTTCTGGTCATATACCGTAAACGGCTTTTCCGGAGAAAATATAGAGATAATGTCTTCCGTATGCCCGGGCACGTTACACTTTCTCTTATAAAGCGTGCGCTCGTTTCTCCACGACATCCGCCGGACAAGACGGCACTCCGGACACCGCGTCGGCGGCGGCACTTTCATGCGTTCATAAAATACGAAATCCGAAGCGTTTATAATAAACGACGCTTTGCAATGCGCGCACGCTCGGGTTTCCTCTTTTGTGTCTATGGTCATAGCAGTCCCGCAATAGTTTTGTTGTCTAACGTTTTCTTTCATCCAAACCTTCTCCACGGATTTTTTTGATAATACTTGTGGTGGAAGGGCCGTTTGCCGGACGCGGCGAGGTTTTAACCCTACCGCCATGAGCGCGCACGACCGCAGCTTCGGGCATGTCCGCTATACGGTATCCGGCCTTCACATGCACGTCCGGTTTGATAATCCCCAAAACTGCTTCCGGCGTTTTTTCGGAAAAAAGCGTAACGTAATCCACGCAGGAGAACGCGGCAAGCATCTGCATGCGTTCCTTCTGGCCGATAAGTGGGCGTGATGGATCCTTGATGTCGCGCACCGAGCTATCAGAATTCACCGCAACAATCAGCACGTCCCCGAATGCACGCGCGTCCTGCAGGCCTTTGAGGTGCCCGACGTGCAGTAGGTCAAAACAGCCGTTGGTGGTAACAATGCGTTTGCCATCTTTGCGAAGTTCCGCAACCACCGCCGCAAGTTTTTTTCTCGATAAAAGTTTTTTATTCATTACGTCAATACTTGATACCGGGCAGTTTATAGTCATCTCATCACTAAGATATGGTAACCTTTCAGAAAATTTATGCAAATCTTAACAACGCTGCGGCTATGTACAACACTATCAGAATACTGTAAAAGAAAGGAGGAGTCACCCGCATTGTTTTTGAGCTCTTCACAACATATCAGGAAATGGGATTTTGCTATCCACAATCCGCAGAGAAAGGAACAGGCCATGAAGATTCTGGTCGTGGGAAACGGCGGAAGGGAACACGCGTTAGTGTGGAAACTTCATCAAAGCCCTTTGGTTCAGGAAATTTACTGCGCCCCCGGCAACGTTGGAACTGCAGAGCACGCAACCACTGTTCCCATCGGCACATGGGATGTCGATGCGTTGTGTATTTTTGCAAAAGACAACGGGATTGATTTAACCGTTGTCGGTCCGGAAACCGCCATTGCCGAAGGCATTGGAGACGTCTTTCGCGAGGCCGGTCTCGCAATTGTCGCGCCAACAAGCGCGGCGGCGCGAATTGAGACGAGTAAGGCAGAAGCGGTACTGCTCATGCGCCGGCTGAATATTCCACATCCGACATCGTGGATTTTCAATGACCTTTCCCGCGTACAAAATTTTGTGCGCGACCACCTGCAAAAGTGCGCAGGCCCCATCGTCATCAAGGCTAGCAGACTCATGCAGGGAAAGGGAGTTGTGCTCACCGATAACAGCGAAGTCGCGCTCAAGACCCTTGCCGCTTTTCTTGACAAAGAAGGGAGGCGAGTCGTTGTGCAGGAATTTCTCCAGGGAGAAGAGGTTTCTTGCATGTTTCTGGTTGACCCCGAAGGATCGGTGGAGCCGCTCATGCCCGCGCGGGATTATAAACGCGCGAGTGGGTCGGTATTCGCACTAAATACCGGAGGTATGGGAGCAATTGCGGGAGAAAATCTGCTCACACCCCCCCAGAGAGCGGCAATAAGGGATTGCATTGTCGCTCCGCTCCTTAAAGGTATGCGCCAAGAAGGCCGGCCATTTTGCGGAGTGCTTTACGTCGGAATCATGCTCACCGCAGACGGCCCGAAGGTATTGGAATTTAATGTGCGACTGGGCGACCCGGAGACGCAAGTTATCCTGCCGCTCTTGCAATCCGACCTCGCAAAATTGCTGCTCGCAACCGCAACGGGAGGACTTGGCAGTAAATCGGTGCGTTGGAGCTTCCAGCATACGGTCGGCATAACCATCGCATCGGAAGGATACCCGGGCGGGCTGCAAGTCAGATTGCCTGTGGATACTGACGCGCTTGATGACCTGCGGGAAAACAAGCGCGTTCAAATTTTTCACGCCAGAACAATGATTGACGACGAGGGCCTGATGTTCACTGCAGGCGGACGAATATTCACCGTCGTCGGCATCGGCGAAAACCGCGCGGAGGCACGAGCTCTCGCATACGGCGCCGCAGCAGACGTGCTCGGGACACTGCCCGCCGGTCCATGGTTCCGGGACGACATCGCCGCCGACGCTCCGCCGGCGTAAATATCTTTCACTATTGGCTAGAGAGGAGTAGTTAGAGAGAAGGCAAACATTTTCCTGTTATACCGCTCCGCGGCTTCGTAGCCGCGGAGCGGATCTCACGCAAACACCTCGCTTCGGTCTCCGAAGCGAGGTGTCTTTCTTAGAAGAGATTTTTTTATTTATTAAATCCCCGCCGAATACCCCGTGCGTAAGCACGGGGAGCTTCATGATCTTTGCCATTCTGTTTTTATTCCTTTGCGCTGATTTTCGGCCATTGCCAGCTCATCATATATACCGTCAATCAGCTGGAAAGTTTTTGCTTCCTCAAGCGTTACCCAACGGAAGTCGTCGGTTTCATCTGGTTTTAGTATAATCTCGCCGGATTGATAATCGGCTAAACAAGAGATGACGAGCGATGGATTGCCATCACTGTGTATAGTAGCCAAACTCGTTACATAGACAATGTTTAGAATATCCAATCCGACTTCTTCTTTCACCTCTCGTCTTAATACTTTTTCTAGCACGTTGTACCAATAATCAGTTGTGTCCTTCGGCAAGCTAATATAATCGTTCGTTTCCAGCTTTCCGCCCGGAACAGTCCACATTCTGGGAAAACGCTTCTTATTTGCAGAACGACGAGTAATTAAATATTTCCCGTTTCTTACAATGATTGCGGTAATGGCCACCTCATGGAGATATTTGTTTTCCGTAATTGAACCCATTTTGCAATATTTCTTAAGACTTAAAAGATTCCTCTTATCCGCAGAATACTCCGCCCCTGCCTGCCGGCAGGCAGGTTTGGCGGAAAATTCTATGTTGCTGCTTTGATATACGGTTTAATCGGCCAGAGCATTAACGAACCAATAAGTGACACTGCGACAACAGCAATAATTAGAGTCGGGAATCCTTGCGTAGTTGCAAGAAAACCGCCAACAGCCGCTAGAGCAGCGCTGGTCAGGTCTGTAAGCGTAAAATACACGCCCCACTCCGTACCTTCTTTTTCTTTATCAATATGGCGCGTGAATATTGCCATATAAGTCGGGAAGGTAAATGCAGTAAATAATCCCAAAATGAACTGCACGATATAAAGTTGGAGTGGCGTGTGAATGACAAGATACAAAAGAGGAATTACCGCAATGAGAATAGTGCAAATGAACATTAGCCAGAAATCGTCTTTTTCGCCGCGTACTCTATCAATGAAATGAGCAATCGGAATTTGAAGGATACTCTTAGTAAAAAGATAGATGCCAGCCGCAAGACCGGCAACAGCTGCGTTTCCTCCTTGGACGAAATCTTCAATAAATAATGCAAATATAGGACCCAGTAATCCCGCGGCGCCAATAATAACCGTATCTGAAATTATCAAAAGGCGAATAACGGGATTGATGTCCTTGAGAAAATAATGCGCGAGTTTCGTAGATCGTTTTGCCATAAATAAAACTAAGCCAAAATTACTAATTACTCATTACAAACTACTCCCGCAAAATCGAAGCGAAGTAGAAATTTTGAAGGCGAGACATAATAATTTCTTTCAGAACGTACACTGCTGTTACGTTCTTTCAGAAATTAAACGTCCCAGCAACGTAAAATTTGCTTTGGAACGTACAACTATTTTACGTTCCTTTGCAAATTTGTACGTTTGCGGAAGCGGGAGGATTCGAACCTCCGATACCCTTGCGGGTATAGCAGTTTTCAAGACTGCCCCGTTCAACCACTCCGGCACGCTTCCGTATATTGTAAAAACCTGGGCTCTAGCATTTGTTATCTTTTCATGAGCCGTTTGAATTCTTCCACCATGGGCACTTGTTCGGCCTCCGCGCCGTATTGTTGCGCGGTAAAGAGCGCGGCCCAATCGGCAGTAAGTAGCGAAGTAAATATCCGCTCCCAGATACCTTTGCCCTCAAGCTGCAATATCGTAACAGGAAAGGCGCGGTTTTCATAGAGCTTTTTGGTAATTTCCATGCGCTTCTGTATGCGCGGATGGTCTGCCGCGTCATGCAGAAATATAAGGTTTCGTTAAACTTAATTTTCCAGTTGTACGCAATCGGCTGATTTTGCGCCGACGCATATATCACCGGAATCTTTCCATTGAGCGTCTGCGCCAATGCTCTCCCGCGCTTTTCACAGTCCTCGCACATAAGTGTCTTGGCGAGTAACGCGGTTTCGGAAAGCCCCGCCTCGTCTCCCATCAATTTCATCTGCGCGCGAAGCGAAAACCCCAGCGCCATACGCGGCTGGATGCCGGTATCGGGAAGTTGTACAAACGGGAAACCTTGAGCACGCGCCTTTTCCAGAAGCGCTCCGCCGACCGAAACTGCGGCAACGTGCAATTTTTGTTCGAGTGCTGCGTCAAGAAAATCCAACACCTCTTCGGTATTTCCTGAATAAGAGCTGGCAATAAAGAGGCGTTCCGCCGCGTCCTCTGGGCGTAGCATCGGCAGTCCGTATCCGCGATGCACGATCAGGTCCCGTGCGGGATTTTGCAGGGACAACAAGCCGGACGCCAGATGCGAGCCGCCCATTCCCGCAACCAT
>JACPCQ010000061.1 GCA_016179715.1 Parcubacteria group bacterium | reverse complement strand
TACCAAGCGCGTATTCTCGCGTGACGTATTGCCGCACGTCATTTTGCGATTCCGGCAGACCCGCAAACAGCGCGGGGTCAGCATGGGAAGCGCCTTCTTCATCTTCTCGCAATGAAAATCCTTGTCCCGCAAGAATCAAGTTGACGATATCATCGGTTAAAAATGACTGATCAAAATCCGGCGTCCCCGCATAACCCATCACATTTCCACTGACACTGCGAAAAGCCGAACTGCCCCATATTCCGCTCACGCTGATGTCCGGGCTGTCAATGACCTGCCATGCGTGCGGAAAAGAGAGCGCATGGCCAACCTCGTGAGCAGTGGTCTGTAATAGTTCCGCCGAGCGTGGACCAAGATCTGAAGGAAGGAAGCTCGTGATAACCGCATACGGAATCTGGCTGTACCAACCCCATCCTCCAATGCCAACTTCTCGGACATCGGAAAATATGACAAAGATGTCGTAGGTTTCTCCATCCGCAAGGCGCGCAAATTCAGGAGAGTAGAGATCTCCTTCGGGATTTGTTATGCGTGCAGCCAATTCTTCTTCCGGATGGAAGGGACTGCCGTATGCGACTGCCTCGCGCAACATAACGGGTGACGGATAAATTTGGAAATTAACGCCAACCGCAGAACGCAGTTCTCGTCTATAAAATGCGCTGATTTCGGAAAGAGTGTTTCGGATGATATTTTCCCAATCTTCCACTTCCTGTTCCGAGCCGGGGTTTTTTGTATATACTCCCTGAAGTCGGATGCGGCTATATACGCGCTCGTTCCCTGCTATGCGGATCTCGTAGGGCGGGGAAGAAAAAAATTCGTCTTCAAACTTATACCCGGCGTTGCGCGCAAGCAAGCGAAATTCGTTGAGCGAGAGCGACAAAAATTCGTTTCTCATTTGCCGCAATTGGTCAACGCCCATGCCTGCATCATAAAGCGCGCGCATAACATACATCGGTTCCGCTCCGCCGGAAATTGCTGCGCGCACTCCTTGGCGCAGGTAGCCCGCTTTATCAAACGCGCGAATTATGTCGCTAAGCGGTATATCGGCGCCAACTGCCGCGCGCGCGATTGTTCCGAAATCCGGCGCAAGAAGGCGAAAAGCCATCTCTGCCACATCCAGGTCCCGGGGCAGTGTCCTTCTTGCTTCTCTGATGAGCTCCGCAACGGCAGATATCGGAATCCGCCCATCTGCTGTATCCGCCGGTCGCACATAATCCACGACCATATGATAAGCAAAGGAGTCTTTTCCGCTTGATGCCACCTGCGCGGGAAAGGGGAAGGTAATGTCCTCTGCTCCAAACGTTACCAAAAATGGGAGAAATGTGCCTTTTCCAAGCTTTGCAAGGCGTTCGTTTAGGCGGTCTTTCCCGGTTGCGCGTAGATCCAACCAAAAAATCTCGTAATATTCCCCCCCGTTGAAATAAAGAGGAGAAAAATCGTTTGCGTTGCGCAATGCTTCGGTGTTAGGAAGGGTAAAACGTACCCCGTGTTCAGCAATCTCCGTTGGCCGTTCAACGACAACCTGCGCCCTCCTTCCTTCAAAACTCCGTTGTGCCGATGATATCTCCAGCGACCAATAAAAATCATCCGGATTCCACGGCCCGTGGAGCGTGAACGCAAGTGCTGTTCCTTGAAGACTCGGGGGTGTGTAGTCGTCCGCCGAACTTGCCTTCCTCCAAAGCACAAAAGTCTGTAAATGAAAAAACGGGTAGCGCAAAAATTGCTCCGCTGACATTTGGATAAGCTCAAAAGTGTCGTTTCCTTGAGGAACTACCCAGTCCGCAGATACATAAGACGGCGCGGTTTGGAAAACTTGCCACTTCCCCCGCGCTCCTTCTTGGTCGCATCCCCCACACCACTCGCCATCCCGATAAGTGGTTGAATAAAAAGCGACGTGAGAAACATTCCGCGGCACAACGGGAGCAATATCTCTTCCTCTTCCAAGTATGATATAACGATTGTCCACTTCAGAAAGCGCCGATGGATAATTGCCCTGTCTCAAACCCTCGGTTTCTGCCAAGTCAAAGCGCTCCCAGTGTCGTTCTTCGTAATTCCAGAAATAGAGAAAACGCCAAAGATAATCACCGCTCAATAGGAGAAAATTTCTTTCGGAAGTATTGAAATTCCGCGCAAGATGCCATCCTTGCGCGTAAGGAGCGGCGAGTTGCAAAGAAGCCTGCCCGTCCATACGGCGGGCGAGGGGATGCGAATTTTCTGCGCTCGGGAAACGTCCTCCGAGCATTGCTAAAGAGAGGAAGGCAAGAACGCTAAAGACAAGTATGAGAGGGTTACGCATGAGAGAAAATGTCTGTTACCACCAATCTTAATCAACATTCTATGTCAATTGCTAATATGTTTTTGACGTTCTCCGGCAAACATCAAATACTTCCACCGCTCGTTCTCTTGGTAAAATATTGTAGAGAATCCGGTACACACCGACGCGGCGTCTCCACGTATATTCCTCCCCTGTAAGTTTTTCAACATCGCCCCGATATGGATTCTCCGTAAAAGTATCAATAACAGACAAAAGATGCAGTGCATCTTTTGTCGATATACGCCGCATGTTTTTCACCACCCTTTTAGCGATTTTGACCTTCCAAGACACGTCGTAACTTGCGTGATGTAATGTAACTGCCCTGTCGTATTTCTTTCTTCCCTTCTTGTATCGCTTTCTTTTCAGCTCGCGTCGGCTTTGCCATTGGAACAAGTTTCTTCAAAGACAAATACTCCTCATAGTCTTTGCGAGGAATAATGATGAGGTCTTCTTGAAGAAGTTGCGCGGCCAGTGCTTGTTCCGGTTCCTGCCGTCGTCCCGGGCAGTAATTCCGGCGTTGTTGTCGGCACGCCCGCGGGTACACAGCGGTCTGTTATTTCGGGATTACAAAACGGAAACGGCGGTGGTGGAGGAGGTACGCCTTCGGGGAAGGGCGCGCCGGATGTCGTGGTTGCTACAGGAGCCGCATTTGGTTGTTGCCGCGGCGGTTCAATACGCAAAACCAAAGAACGCGCGCGCACTTCGGACTGATTTCCGCACTGTAAGGTATAGGTTACGAGTCTGGATACGGGGCTGCCGGTAAATATCAGTCCGCGCGTTCCGGCAAGCGGAAGGCCACGCAGGTCAAAATTATCGCTGGAATAAAGACGGCAATTTCCTCCCACAGCCGCGCTCCAGCGTAACGTTGTTGTACCCCGCTCACCCGGCGCGAGGGCAACGGTAAATGTGCGCATCTCCACTCCTAACGATGTTGTTACCGTCGGCGCGCCAATTCCTTCCCCAAACACATCAAACGGAAGCGTCGGGTCGGTAATAATCGTAAATTCCCGCGGTGTAACCGCAATCGTTGAGGCCTGGCGCGCGAGCTTTACAATATTCTGCGCATCCCCGCTCGGCAGTTCCACTGCCTCTCCCGCAACGCTGATGCTAAGTATGGCCGACGCTCCGGTAAACTGCTGGCCTATAATAGAAATGTCGGCAATATCAAGCCGCTCGCCAAACGGCAGTACCGCAATGTCAACTCTATGCGCCCCCGATTCCTCCCCCTGCGGCAAAAACAAGGTAAGCGAAAGAAGGGTGTCGGTGTCACGAAACGACGAGAGGTCAATCGGCGCCTGTATAGAAACGCCATTCATAAACATATGCAAAAATGGGCGCTTTGCAGAAGTATCCACCATATCCCCTCCGAGCACCGCAGAAATCTTGGTCAGTCTTATGTGCATTCTCACAATACACGATTCTCCCGCTGTACAAGAAATAGTGTTACGCGACCACAATTGCGGCGCGCTTAGCCGGAAGTTTATACCGCCAATGGTGCTTACTCCTTCTGCAGCCTGCTGTTGTAATATCACCGTGCTTCCCTCAAGCGCCGCCGCACGCTCCTCGGGCGTTGGTATACGCACAAGCACGCCCGGAGCGTTGGTTGTTGGGCTTGAAGCGGAAATTTCCCCTCCTCTTGAATCAGAACCGCGGGTTCCCTCCGTCCCAACGCGCGCGCCGTCATAGTTAATGCTGACAGATGCGCCAACGATTTCCTGATTATCACTGGCAATAGACAATATGCTGCCTCTTACCGCCAAAATCACGAATCCGTCTTGCGGAATTTCAATATCTGAAATCGTCGCCATCGCAGTAATCTCTCCTTGGGCAAACTCTGCAGTGCCAATTTGATTTCCTGAGTGCCATATCGTCACTCGACGCCCTACAAGCGCGTCAAGGTTACTGTCCTCGCTTGCGCGAAGCGCAATTTGGCGCAACGCAATCGGTGAGGCGGTTCCCGAAACTCGCAGGCGCAACAGTTCAACATCCCGAGTTCCCGCAGGCTCTTCCCGCAATGCAGGGCTTGACTCGTCCACCGAAACGGCAAGGGTCGTCTGACGCGCGCGCTCCGCCGCAGACGGAGCGGGGCGTATCAGAAGCGAAAACTGGTGCCGTGCGACATTGCTCCCGCGCCGAAACAAAACATGTATGGTTGTCCGTTTATCAGCGCCGCTCTCATTTGCTCCAATGAGATTCACTTGCCATCTGCCATCTGTAAAAAAGTTTTCATTATTTAAACTCACCGCGTTATTTTCCCCGCAAGGAATTGCGTTAGGCTGCCGCTCGCCGTCGGAGTCTATATAATAATATGGCGCGCTAGCCATGTAGAGATACGCATCGTTCATCGTGAGATGCGCGCTGTCCACGCCGTCCATACAGTCGTAATACGCGCTCACCACAACGCCTGCTTCCGGCTGCCAAGTAAGCGTCGCGATAGTTGTCAAGGTGTTCGGCGTAATCACATCCGGGCCGAATGATGCCTGGCCAATCGGCGCTTCTGACACCGCAGGAGGCGCGGGCAACACCAAGGGAGGCATTTCCACATCTACTGCTTGTTGTGCCGGTCGTATAAGAAGTTCTGCAAGATTTGATTGCGTGCACCCTGCGCTGTTGCATATATTTATGCGCGCGAGAACAGGAATTGACTGGTCAAGGTTAGCTGCAACATGAAGCAATTCTGCAAGACGCCTGCCCGTGAACTCCTGCCGGCCGCCTGCACAAGAGGCTAATGGGTTATATAGATTATTGACGGCAAGGAAGCACTCCGTCACGTCTTCCGCTGCCGCCGTCCAGGTAAATACCGCAGTTTGCTCCGGAGTAATTTCTCTCGGGTTCACGGAAACGGTCGGCGCACGGCGCGGCCTTGCCACCGGTGCGCGTACGGTAAGCGAAACGGTGTTAGAGGAGGCACAGTTACCTGCCCTGTTACATGTTTGTATGTACGCGGAGAAACTCCCGGGCATGCCACCACTCAAATCGGCTCCGGAAAAAACTACCGGTTCCGCACTGCCGCCGCAACTTACTGCGCCATTCCGCACACCATTAACAAAAAGCGTGCAGGTATCCGCGTTTTCCGCTCGCGTCCATGAAAAACTCGCGTTATCATCCATTGCAATACTGTTTGAATCAAGCCGTGCGGTCGGCGCAACAGGGGTGGGTGGAGGAGGAGGCGGCGGCGGAGCTTGCGGAGATACGGAGAGTACGATGCTCCGATTCACCCGATAGGCGCTGTTTTGCGCGGAAAACGAAATAAGCACGCTGCGAGCGGCACAGTCATGACAGACATATTCGGTCTGTATTGTCATCTGCGCATCTGCCGCGCGTATTGTTTGCTCTCCGGGACACCGTCTCTCTTCTTCTCCGGCAACTCGCACAAAGACATTTACTCCGTTGGCACATCCGACATCATAAGAAATTCGGTCGCTCTGCGTTGCCCGAATGTGTACCGAGGTTTGCTGTCCCGACTGCGTATTCCATGTCCCCGTTCCTACCGCGGCAGGAGTTGCACCCGTCACTTCAACATTTAATGTCGGCTGCGGAACAGCAATCGGCACAGGAGTAGCGGGGGCGGCAGAAGGAGCGGAGGCTGTTTCCACGGGAGGCGTGATAGAAGGCCGGTCTTCTTCCGCATGTTCATCGTATGCGCTCACATTTCCACTTCGTGCGGCGGTTAGCGCCGCTTGAATTGTTGCGCGACCCACAGAGCCGTATGCGGCGATTCGGGCATCTTGCAGTAAGTTCGTATAAAACGCGACCGCTTCATCCCGATTCATTGCTCCTTCCGCCCGTGTTATGTGCGGAAATGCCCAAAACAAAACCGCAAAGAGGATAAAACCACCGAGCACCAGAGAAAGTGAAGTAAAAGATTTCCGACGCATATTATTTTTGTGCAGTACCGTCATTATTTTTTTCCTGCGCATGAATGTCGTGAGTATGTTGTTGTTCATCTTTGGCGGGATAAATGAACCGCAGGTCTTCTTCCCCGGGACTGTTCTTCTGTGCGGAAACGTCCTGCGGCGACGGCACGCGCGGAAGAGAACCATCGTCATCACTTTGCGTATCACCAATATCATCACCCCCATTTTCCGGATGTTCCTGCTTCTTTTTTAAAAACACCCCGCCTCCCGCAACCGCCAACAAAAGCACGGCGCCCAGCACATACCACCAAAGGCGTGAGCTCAATCGTTCCGCCGTTGTGGAAAGAGAGCGCGTGCGATACGTTGCCGCCGTAAGTTCTTGGTCACCCTCATAAATGCGAATCTCTGCGACAGGATTGACACAGTTACGCGTTATCGGAATTTCGAGCTTGCCGGAAAACTGACTGCTCGCAAGCGGCGGCAACTGTTCTTCGGCACTCCCGCACATGCGCCTGCCGCTTCGCACCTCAACCACGACACGCGGATTTTGTAACGGCGTGCCGCGCCAGCGCTCGGGTGCCGATTCCCGCAATGCCTCGTTTGTTGCCCGCGCCACAAGCACGTCTGCCGACTGGGAAAACTCAAGCGCGAGCGTTGCGGTCTCCCCCTTTGCATAGCCGTCCTTATCAAAACTTGCGCGCTCTATCGCGGCGCTCGCCCCCTGCACTACCCAGCGGAAAAGACGCTTCGGGGACGCCTGCTTTCCTTCGGCGTCTTGCAGGAAAAATACCGCTTCATAAAGCTGTGGTTTTTCCGGCGCAAACGGAATCTCTATATCAGCGATTTTCGTTTC
This sequence comes from Parcubacteria group bacterium, assembly GCA_016179715.1. Classification (GTDB taxonomy): domain Bacteria; phylum Patescibacteriota; class Minisyncoccia; order JACPCQ01; family JACPCQ01; genus JACPCQ01. The sequence goes on along the minus strand of JACPCQ010000061.1, from coordinate 706 downwards.
AAAAGGCGTCAGTGAAATTGCATTTCCCCTACGCTCAATGATTTCCGTGTCTTTTTGGTACAGCGAGCGCTCGGCAATAAGAAAAGTTGGTACGGCCGTCCGCGCTTTCGCAAACGGGCTTCCGATTTGACATACCAGCCGCGGTTGTTCACCGGCCTTAAAGATAGGGGTAGAAAATATTGGAGCGGGGCCGATACGAAGCGTACACAAATACGGGTCAAGTGAAAAAAGGTTCCCCCCTCCGGATAGTCGCACGTCTGTAGCGACGGATGCGACCATACGTCCTGCAAACGGCGCGAAGAGCGAAACCGCGAGCACATGGTCTACGCTTCGCGTCTCTTCCGAAAACTCCGCGGTAATCTTCCGCTCCAGCGTCTCTCCGGGAAGGATGCTAAACAAGGCCTTTCCATTTTTATCGGTTAACTTCCCCGCGGCATAGAGCACCTCCGGACTGACCGCGCCATCCGGCGCAACGTACGCAGGCTCAACAAGCCGCCAGGAGAGCAGAACGGATTGGAGCGGTGTTGTTGCAGATTCGGGAAGAGACACGCGCACATCAGCCGTCACGGAACCCGCCCCTGCCTCTACGTTTGCGACTTCCACAACGGGAGATGCCGCGGAATCTTGTGTCTCTTGTGCCGACACAACAAAAAATCCCGCCGCAAAAAACACAGCGAGAAAAATAGCACATATCGTAGTATATACT
>JACPCQ010000060.1 GCA_016179715.1 Parcubacteria group bacterium | reverse complement strand
TTCCGCCGCCGGAATCATAAAGTCGGGGTAATCGTCTTCGGGATTGAGCGAAAAGGCACCCTTATCCTCCACTTCATACCCAAGCTCCTCAAGAAATTTCTTGAGTGTCTCCTTGAGATGAAACCCGGCGTGGTCGGAACCAATGATAATTTTCATAACATAGCACGGTTTTTACAGAAATCCCCAGAGCCGTTTTGAACATATCGGGCTGGCGGTGGGAACAATAAGTAAATTTCAGATAGAGGCGTTTGTTCAAAACGGCTCTGGGGTCGTCGTCTGCCGCGTGTATCACAGTAAATCTCTTAAACTCTCCACATGCTTCGCGAGCATTGATACATACCCCCACTCGTTGTCATACCACGAAAGAATTTTAACCAGGTTGCCGTCCACCACGCGCGTGAATGATAAATCCACAATTGAGCCGTACGGTTCTCCGATAATATCGGTTGAGACAAGCGGCGTTTCGCTTACCGATAAAATCCCCTGCCAGATATCGCTTTTGGCCGCCGTGCGGAAAATATCGTTGATTTCTTCCACACTCGTCCTCCTTTTTGCGATAAAGGTAAAATCAATCACCGAGCCCGTCACGACCGGCACGCGCAACGCAATGCCGTCAAACTTTCCTTTTATTGCCGGTGTCGCCTTTTCTGTGGCAATCGCGGCTCCGGTATGCGAGGGAATGATATTGACCGCCGCGGCGCGTCCGCGCACGACATCTTTGCTCGGCCCGTCTACCAAATTTTGTGATGCGGTATATCCGTGCACGGTTGTGAGCACCGCCTTTTCAATTCCCGGGTCGTTCAAGAGAACCGCAACCACCGGTGTCGTCGCATTGGTTGTGCAGGATGCGTTGGAGGTAATTTGGGAAGCAGTGAGAAATTCCGTCCCCACATTTGGAGTGGATGTCGGGGTTACATCATCCTTTGCGGGAGCGGTAATCACAACGCGCTTGGCCCCCGCGTCCAGATGCGGTTTTGCTTTTTCAAGCGTGGTAAATACTCCGGTGGACTCTACCACCACGTCCACGCTAAGTTCACCCCACGGCAATCTTGCGGGGTCTTTCTCCTGAAAAATTTTTATTTTCTGTCCGTCAACAACAAGCTCGCCGCCTTTCACCTCCACGGACTTGTCGTATTTGCCGTACACCGAATCACGGCGCAACAAATACGCAAGATTCTCTATATCACCCAGGTCGTTTATCGCAACAATGTCAATATTTCCCTCGCCGAACACTTTGCGAAAAAACACCCGCCCAATCCTTCCAAACCCGTTAATAGCTATTTTCATATGCGAACGCTACGCAAAAACATGATTTCATAATACCAACGCCTCCAGTGTAGCAAAAAAGCGGTGCGAAGAATACCACACCGCCTTTTATCTTTATTCCCGCGCCAGCAGGTATTGATATGCGGAAAGCGCGGCCTTCACCGCATCTCCCGCAGAAATGTTATTTTGCTTGAACGGCTCGTCCGTCACGTCGCCAGCCGCCCAGATGCCTTCACGCGAGGTGGCCGCGGTTTTATGGTCAATCACCACCTCCCCGTGCTTGTTGAGTTCCACCAAATCACGCACCATCTCGGAGTTCGGGACAGAACCGATTTCCACAAACACGCCCTCAACTCCAAGCGGCTCCTCCTTGCCGGATATAAGATCAGTATAAAAAAGTGTTTTGACAAACATGCCGTCCCCCTCTATACGCTCGGCTTTCGCGTTGAGAATGATATGCACGTTTTTCTTTGCGCGAATTTTTTCTTGCGTTATCGCGTCTCCCTTCAGCGAGCCGGAAAATTCCAGGAGATAAATTTCGGTCGCGTACGGCAAGAGGTCAACAACCGCCTCAAGTCCTGCGTTTCCGCCTCCGACCACCGCGACATTTTTCCCGCCGAAAAGCGGGGCATCGCATGTGGAGCAATATGCCACGCCCTTGCCCTCAAGTTCCGCTTCGCCGGGAATGTTTAACCTTCTCCGCCGCGCTCCCGAGGCAAGGATAACCGCACGCGCTTGGTATGCTTCTTTATCGGTCGTTACGCTAAACCCGTTTTCTTTTTTGCTGATCTGACGCGCCGATTCGGGACTTTTTATCTCCACGGACTCCTGCGCGCGAATATGCTTCTCAAAGCGTCCTGCGAGCTCCACGCCCGATACGGACATATCTCCAATCCAGTTTTGCACATCGGCAGAAACGATGGATTGCCCGCCGAATGATTCGGCAATGAGCAATGTTTTTAATTTTTTCCTTCCGGCATATACCGCAGCCGCGGTTGCCGCAGGTCCTCCGCCGACAATCACAAGGTCATACATAAAGCATGTAAACAGATAAAGTCAGTAATCCCTCGCAATATCTCATCATCCCCGTAACAACTCTCGCGCGCTCTCATACAGCATCCGCGCTGCCGGAGTTCGGGTGGCACGGTAACAAATTGTCCGTCCGGTGCGATGAGGGACAAGCAGACCCGTAAGTTCCAGGTTGTGTAATTGGTGAGACGCATTGGAAATAGAAACGCCAATCGTCTCCGCCACATCCCCGACGCAATATTGCTTTTTCCGGCAGAGCAGCAGGAAGATTTTAAGCCGCGTTGGGTCGGAAAGAACGCCAAAAAATCGCGCTACTTCCTGCACTCTGGCAATAGTAGCATCTGTTTTGTTTCTGTCCCGCCGATGTTTTCTCAAAGCCGCTTGCATCATATTACTATCATAGTTGAACAACTATGATAGTCAACCCCCCCGTTAGAAGTTTAAAGATTGGCTTTTGATAAATAATAGCCTAGGCCGCAAAGGCGGCTTTGCCTTATGAAGAATCATACACACAAACCGATCGGTGAACCCCACACCACGGCTTTACAGCCGTGGCTTCTGGGCATCTCGCTTCGCATTTTTTACGCACATTCCTCCCTGTGTTTACACTAAGGGCTTCATGTGGTACGGGGTGAACTTCTAACGGGGTCAACCCTCCACACAAGTTTAATGGGGATTACTATTGAAGTGCGGCATCTATCACGCCCTGAAATTCCGCAAAGGATACCGCGCCGACAACACTTCTGCCGTTGATAAACGTAGTCGGGGTTCCGGAAACGCCCACACTTCTGCCTTCCTGCGTGTTTTTTTCAACCAGCTCTGCATATGCCTCATCATCCAGACAACGGTCAAACGCCACGCGCTCAATCCCCAACGCATCGGCAAACGTCTTCAGATTCGCGATGCTAAACGCCCCGCGATTTTCTCCATTCTGATGTTCAAAGAGATAATCGTGGTATTCCCAAAACTTTTCTTGATCACCCGCGCAGTGCGCGGCCTGTGAGGCCCACTGCGATTCGGCTCCCAAAAACGCAAAGTCGCGCCAGATGAATTTCACCTTTCCGGTTTTAATGTATTGCTCGCGAAGCGGCTCATTGATATTCGCATGCAGCCTGCCGCAAAACGGACACTGAAAGTCGCCGTACTCCACGACGGTCACGGGCGCGACAGAATTTCCGAGCACGCGGTCATTTTCGCGCAGCTGTAACGCCCTGCTTTCCACGGCGTTTCCCGCCGCAGACTCCTGCCCTGCGGATCCTGTTGCGGCAACGGGCGTGCGGCTTCCTCCATTCGTGTACCACACCGCACCGGCAATAAGCACGCCGGCAACGATAATAGAGAACGGAATCAAATACGATTGTTTATTTTCCATGAACGTATGAGGTGAGCAGAGGTTTTAATATCTTTTGCACTTTGCACTTTACATTTATATTATATTTCCCTGAAAAAATCAAATATACGGAAAAGTCCGCGAGCGCACGTGCGCGGTGTCGTGAAAGATGCCGTGTCCGACCAATCAGAGAGCGCAAAGAGGTCAAAACGCGCAAGCGCCGCGGACGCGCCGTTCCAATCCGCAATCGGAATAAAGAGTGATCCGTCCTTTATCGCAAACAGGATTTCGGGGCCGATATTGCCCATCAGCGAGTTCAGTCGGCTTTCCGCCGGTTCGTACACATAAAGCGCATTACCGCCTCCCTGCGCCATTGCAACCAGCAGGATATTGCCGAACGCGGTGAGTTTACGAATGGCAAGGCCCTGCGTATCAAATGCGGGGTCGTCAGCAGAAATAAACGTACCGCTCTGCTCGGCAAAGAGCATCGCTTTCTCAACCGGCTGGAATCCGGTTGAGACGTCCAATACATACCCCCGCCCGCCCGCATAGAGCGTCCCTCCAACAGAGGCAAGTCCTGCTATACCAATCCCCCGCCCGCTATTTGGTTCTATAAAGCGCGGACGACGCCCGCTCCAGTTGTAGGAAGCCGGCACGTCCCACGACGCCCCATCATAGGTTGCGATGCCGGAGAAATTTTCCATACGCCCGACACTTTTCCCGTTTCGTACCAGCCACGTCTCGCCTCCCACGATGAACGAGATGAACAACTTTCCGTTGTGTGCCGCAAACGCAGTGGGCGAGCCGATTACTTCTCCGGACGTGCCGCTATCCGACCTGCTTACCTCCATCCGATCCTGGCCATCTGCTATACCGGGAAACGTCAACTGCTCGCGCGCAACAGAGAGCGTGATGCCGTCATACACATAAATCTTGGTGCTCGCGCCGGCAAGCAGATAGAGGCGTCCGCCAAATGGTTGCACCGCACGTATGCCTCCCGGCATAAAAAATGCAAATACAGCGCGTGTTCCGTCATAGAGATACACCGGCCGATCTCCTCCGCTCCCTTCAGCTTCAAGTAACAACGCGTCTCGGAATGGAAACGCTTTCTGTACGGCATCAAGCCGCCGAAGATCTGTCGGCGCATCCACTAATTCTTGTCTAAGGTGTACGGGTTCCGGTTGCGCGTCCGGACGGGTACTGTCATAACGATACAGTGTCGGTTTTTCGGTAATACTCGTCCCCGCAAGCGCCGCTGAAGTAAAATAGATTTCATCTCCCATTCGCGCGATACTTGCGACATATTCGTTTTCACCAAGCACAGAAAGCAACAGCACGAATTGCGGGTCAGCAATAGTTCCGGCGCGCGCCAGAGAGCGCACTTGCCAAAAGTGTTCGGTA
>JACPCQ010000059.1 GCA_016179715.1 Parcubacteria group bacterium | reverse complement strand
CATCTGCGCCACTGTCCTCCTTGGGCAATTACCGTGCATGCTGTCGGTCACGGAGAGATGGTCAAGGCGGTAGCGGACACACTCTCGGGCCTTCCCACGCTGGTACTGGGAGTTACCGTGCTCACCTCGCTGGGGGAGGATGAATGCAAAGAGGTCTTTGTCCGCACACCCGAAGAGCAGGTCTTGCGCCTTGCCGAGATTGCTGTCAATGCAGGGGCGCACGGTCTGGTCTGCTCGCCGCAGGAGGTAAAAGAGTTACACAGAATTTACCCACACATAATTCTGGTAACGCCAGGCGTGCGTTCTCCCGGAGGTGATGTGCATGACCAGAAGAGGGTTGGAACTCCGCGGCAGGCACAGGATGATGGTGCCAGATTCCTTGTGATGGGGCGGCAGATTTTGAACGCTTTGAACGCTTCTGACCCCGTTGCCGAAGTGAGGCGGGTGCTGACAAAGGAGTTGGGAATCCTCATCTGAACCCTGCCCGCGCCTCACGGGCGCAAAAGTACCCGAAACCACAGGAGTGCCGCCTCGGCACTCCTGTTTTATATTGGCCACAACATAACTCTTCTAACACTTTCAGAAATGTGAGAACGTTGAGAGGATATGGGGGATTTCTTTATCGTTTTGTACCTTTATAACTTCGGGAAGACGAAAAAAGAACGCGTCTTTTTTACCGCTGACAATTATCGGCTTACCAAGACCCATCGCCATCCCTGCTTCGTAACGCGCGCTTTCTTGTTCTGCTTCCCACAGAAAAATCAGCACATCGGCATCCCGTATCCCCTCTCGCTCATAGCTTGCTTTCCTCGTAAGGTCATTTTCATTTTTGATGTTTCCAACCCAATCAAACGTAATCCGATGCCCAAGTTTGCGTAGCGTATTCATCACCGCTCGCGCCCGCTCAATATTCTTTCCCGCGATATAAATCTTCATAAATTTTTAAGAAAATAACTGCGCAGTAACCCCCTCCTAACATTCCAACATTCTGCAGAATGTTGGAATGTTAGGTTTGTGCAAAACCTTGCTACGTAGCGCACTACGTAGCAATTTTTAATCCTTACGCGTCCATTCTGTGAGCGCATTGTTAAAAACAATCTCCCGCACCATATCCCCCTCGGCGGAAAATCCGTGTCCGCTGGAAGGAAGAATAAACATATTTACGTTTTGTAGATTCTTTTTTAACATCCAAACGTTTTTGAGCGGGCAGAGCACGTCATAACGCCCGTGTACGATGACTGTCGGTATACTGCGGATGCGTCCGATATCGCGAAGTATTTGTTCCTTTTCCAAAAAGTAATTATTGGCTTCAAAATGCAAAAATATTTTTGCGGATGCGATTTTTTCTTCGTCAATATCTTCGGCAGTTAAATACGTCATTTCGTTTGCGGGTGAAAACAGATTCGCTTCCCAGTTGTGCACTCCCGCGGCAATTTCTTTCGCGGCCGTCTCCCCTCCCGAAAGCATTTTGCCAAGCAATACTTCCGCGGCGTTTTCCGGAGTCGCTCTAAATTTGCGCAAAAACTCCATACGCTTCTCCCACACATCGGGAAATAATCTCTCCACACCGCCGGATTTTGAAAAAGCCCATTCTTCGTCGTCCCGAAAGGCCAAAAATATGCCGCCGAGTAAAAGTCCGCGCACACGTTCAGGATGCGCCTCGGCATAAATAAGCGCCAATGTTGCGCCCCAGCTTCCGCCGGAAACAAACCACTGCTCAACCCCCAAATAAGTACGGAGCCGCTCAATATCTTCAATAAGTTTTTGCGTGGTATTTTCGCGCAGTTCTCCCAATGGTTCGCTTTTTCCGCATCCGCGCTGGTCAATCGTGATTGCCTGAAATCGCGTAAGGTCGTAACGCGCAACGTGTTTTGGTTTACTTTTTGACCCCGGGCCTCCGTGAAGCGACACTATTGCCTCACCCTTAGGGTTTCCGTATTGGGCAAAGTATACCCGATGACCGTCTTTTTCGGGCAAAAAATCCTCATGAAATGGAATAACCGCCATGTCTTCAGCATACCAACAGCAGAGGAGTGCGGCAACTCATTTTAAAATAAACCCACTATATAAAGAAAGGGGGCGCGCAGTTTCCCCACGTGCCCCTTCTTACATGTGTGAGGCGAGTCTTAGTCTCGGTCGAGATACTCTTTTGCTGCCTCACAGATTTCCTTTGTTTTTTCTACCGCACAGCCAATGTAACGGCTGGGGCTTCCCAAAATATCACGTACTTCCTTCGGTATGCTTTGCCATGCAGCCGAAAGCTCCTTATTTTTTTCTGCTGCATTTTGAATTACTTCAACAAGGGAAATTCTCTTACGGCGAGCCACTTCTACAGCGTGCTGATTTACAAACTCATGAGCGTCGCCGGCATATCCTGCCATCTGCAACGCGATGTAAAGCGGTTCAGCAAGCACGAGGTCGCCCTGCATTGAGAGATTGCGACTGCAGGAGTCAGTGTCAACGGAAACTCGCTCAAGAAACGAGATACCGCTTTTGTTTGGACGCAAAAGCGTGTTCAGTTGACACACCAGCTTCACAATAATAACCGGCAAATCACGAGCAACCGAACTTCCCGTGAGGTCGCGCTGGTGCTCGCTCACGAGAAGCGAAAGTACCTTGCCAGTTTCTGCCCTTGCGCCTTCCCATGCTCCAACAAGACTTTCAAAATTGATGGGGTTACGCTTGTGCGCCATTGTTGAAGAACCAACTTGTCCTTTTGCAAACGGTTCGCAGATTTCACTGATCTCGGTTCTCATTAGTTGCCGACAGTCTGTTCCCAACTGACCTAACGAAGCCGACAGCAAACCGCAGGAAAAGAGATAGTACGACAGGGGCTCGGGCGGCAAGATCTGCGTGCTTATTGGTGCGGGTAAAAGCCCAAGATGAGCAAGTACCGCCTCTTCGAAGGTCCTGCCGTTTTTATCCCGGGACATGCCAAGAGCTACCTGGGCATTATATGCGCCAACGGCACCGGAAATTTTTCCGCGCAACCCAGCAGCAAAGACATCCGTCTGCCGTGCGTTATGCAACACGCGGTGAAGAATGGTTGCGAGCCAAAATCCTACTGTAATGGGGAGCGCGTGCTGTCCGTGTGTGCGTCCAATTTGGACAGTTGCGGCAAACTCGGTTGCCTTCTTGCAAAGAATACGGACAACCTCTTTCGTCTTTGGTCGGATTACCGCATCGTGCGCTCGACGAAATTGTAGAGCGCGGGCGGTATCAATGACGTCGTAGCTGGTGAGCGGCACGTGTACCCACCGCCGCAAGGAAAGAGGGATAATCTCTTGTATCAGGCGAACCAGCGCACGAATGTCGTGCTGGGTAACCTCTCGCTCAACCCTATCCATCTCTGTGGTGGTTATGGCAAGCAATTGTCTCTCAATTTCAGGGGTCAGCAAGCAAAGTTCCGCTTGCGAGATAATACCAAGCTCACCAAGTGTCCTCATTGTGGCAAGTTCAACTTCCACAAGGACGCCGGCAAACACGTCATATCCAAAAATTCCTTTGAGTTCCTGTGGTTGGTACCGCGGATTGCCCGGTAATGCAAGGTTTAACATCCCGCTCTCTCCTCTGCCTACGGGTGAATGGACAAAAGTAAAGTAACAATCTACTGACAGGTTACTGCAAATTCACAAAAATACAATAGACTTAAGCACCTTTTACAACACAAAGTACTTTCCTTCCTTCGTTGTTTGTGGCAAGAAAAATATCTCTATTGGCTCTCATACATATTCCTATACGTAATCATAGAAAAATTACCGCGTCATAACAATCCCGACAACACCTTTACATTCTCAAGTATGTAAGGATGTGTGAGAATGTTTGATTTAGAGTTCAAACTCGGAATAGACAGGGAAGTGGTCGGTTAAAACGTTGGTGATGACTTCTGAACGTACATGCGTAATTCCTTTATATATTATGTGGTCATATCTCCTCCCCCTTGGGGTTGTCGGCTTATCCTGCAATACTTCGGAGATGTTATTGCTAAATAAAGTCGGCAGAAAGCGTTTTATGCTTGCATCATCAAAATTAAAATCTCCTTGCAGTAAAAACATTTTTTCAGATGGGCTTGCCAAATCTGCTATATTTTTTCTTAAATTTTCAAATTCTTTTTCGAACGGGTCCACGCCATATTTGCGAAAGGGCAGAAGGTGCAGCGTTGCGATCTGTATCGTTTTGTTGTCCTCTGCGGCAAGCAAACATTTCGAAACCCCTTTGTTGTGTGATATCCAAGTACTGCCGTCCGGACCCTGCATCCGCAGACGCGGATTGAAGAAAAAATTAAAGGAGTGAGCACATATCGCAAAGCGCGACAATATTGCCTGCCCCAGCCCCTGGCCGTCTTCTATGTGCGACAGATCGTAGATGTCGTTTACAACGTGCGGTAAACCGACATTACTCGCGAGGATTTCCGCTTGTACGGTTTTTTCGTCTGCATGGGTTTCTTGCAGGGTAACAATGTCCACACGGAGTTTTTTCAAGACTCCCTCGATATAGGCCAGCCCGTCATTGGTATACGGACCGCTTTCCGGGTTATCGCCCGCCTTTCGGATTTTGCCGCCGCCGATATTCCATTGGATAGTTTTGATGAGCATACAAAAGTCAGCTGTCCCGCGTTCTTTCAGCGTCAAAAGCATGTCTGCCAAAAATTGTATAAGGAGCTGATGATTGGAAGCTCGCACTTTTTCAACATATACGGCGATGGTATCAAGGGTAAACGGTCTTAAATTCTAGCCTGAAGTGCAACACTTCCCATACACCGCACAGGGAGTGCGCCAGAAGAGAGATTTGCGAGGCGTGTGGTTCATCAGGTGTGTCACACGTTCCGCATCTCGTTGTGTCATAGTACTAAAATTGAAATGTTTGGGAAAGACCCTCCGCAGCCGTCCGTTGGTTTACAAAAATATAGCCCCGCACACCATAGGTGGGGTGTGCAGGGCCGGGTGCTACTATGTAAAAGCGTAGCAACTTAGAGCGAAGGGCTATGTTTGCGAAACGAGGCACGCAAACGCGCCGTCGTTGTTCAACTCTGCTGTACTTCTGGGGTAGAAACCGCGGCAGGGTAGCGGGTACTCCAGCTGTTGCCAAACCAGCCGGCGCCCCAGTGCCACCTGTCGTCGCGGCAGCTGAGGCAACGGACGCGCAGGTTGTCGTGCTGGTCGCGGTAAATCGTCCCCCAGAAGAAGACGGTTTTGCCTTTCCACTCCTCGGGGATGAGGTGCGGATTGGCAAGCAGGTGGTCGAGGACGTTAGCGTTCAGGACGGGCTTGTTCGCCAGCTCATTGCGAAGCTTGTCGCCCTCAATCCACTTGCCGTCCATTTGTTCCTTATCGAGGGGCGTACCACCTGCCACGAACAGATCGACCTTGGTCGAGGTTGGATGGTGAACCAGGTTGGTGCTGGATCGCTCGCGGACGGCCCGACGAAGAGCATCAGCATCGATGTGAAACGGATCGCCCAAGGCGACGGCCAG
>JACPCQ010000048.1 GCA_016179715.1 Parcubacteria group bacterium | reverse complement strand
GATTTTCACACGGGTACCCCACGTTTGTTTTTTCGCTCGCGCTGGTCAAGAACGGAAAAAGCATTTTGGGCGTTGTATATGACCCGATAGGAAACCGCTTGATGTATGCACAAAAAGGAAAGGGGGCTTTTTTAAACGGACAAAAAATTTCGGTCTCTCGTAGCCGCCTTTTTTCAAAAACCGCATTCATTAACCTGGATAGCGAGCGGCTGCCCGCAGTGCGCGCAGCGCTTTTGGAAAAGAATTGCTATGTTACCACCTTTTATGCGGCGATTTATCCGAGTCTGCTGGTGGCTGCGGGAATCTTTTTAGCCGAATTTACGACTATACTTGTCCGTGGGACGGTGCGGCTGTCAAAGTCATTGTGGAAGAAGCGGGTGGAAAAGTAACGGACTTTGCGGGAAAAGAACAGCGATATGATCGAAACATCAACGGTTTTATCGCAAGCAACGGCCTTGTACATGACAAACTGGTTGCATTAGTCCAACAGGCTCGGCGGCTTTCCGCGCCAAAACACTTGTAAAAAATTGAAATCGTTGTATATTTAGGTAGTGGTATCACTGGCCTCGGGGCTTCTTTTGGGGCCTCTTTTTTTTGAAGTATGGAGATACGAAACATCGCAATAATCGCGCACGTAGACCACGGGAAAACAACATTGACCGATGCGCTTATGCGCCAGACCGGAGCGGCCGCAGAAGGAGTGTCTATGGATTCAAACGCGCTTGAGCAGGAGCGCGGCATTACCATTTACTCAAAGAATGCCGCGATATACTACCGTGGCACAAAAATCAATATTGTGGACACTCCCGGGCACGCGGATTTCGGCTCGGAGGTTGAACGGGTGCTACGCTCCATTGACTCGGTACTTTTGGTGGTGGATGCGCAGGAAGGGCCGATGCCGCAGACACGCTTTGTGTTGAAAAAATCTCTGGAACTGGGGCTCAAGCCCATTGTGGTTATCAATAAGATTGACAAGCCCGCCGCAGACCCTGCGCGCACCGAAGAACAGGTGTTGGAACTTTTCTTTGAACTGGGAGCAAATGACGAGCAGGCGAATTTTCCGGTGATTTACACTATCGGGCGCCAGGGGATTGCAAAAAAAAGTTTACAAGACAGTTCCTCCGACCTTACTCCGCTTTTAGATGTTATCCTCGCGCATGTTCCTTCGGCTTCTTCTCCGGAATTGATAGAGCGCACACTGCGCTTTCAGCCATTTAATCTTGCCTACGATAATTTTTTGGGCAGAATGGCCGTGGGACGAATTTATGACGGAGTGATGACCGAGGGAGAACAAGTCTTCATAAAAAAACCGGACGGAGAAACACGTCTGGGGAAACTTTCTAAAATATTTACTTTTGAGGGGCTGGAAAGAAAAGAAGCAGAAACCGCGCAATCCGGGGATATCGTGCTGGTTGCTGGCATTGCGGATATTTATATCGGCGAGACGGTTGCAACGGACGAAAATGCCCTGCCGCTTCCGGCGATTGCGGTGGATGAGCCGACGATTGAGCTGACGTTTCTTGCAAATAACTCCCCCCTGCGCGCCCGCGAAGGAAAATTCGTGACTTCCCGCCTGATTAAAGAGTATCTGGAACGGGAGCTTGAGGTAAACGTGGGGCTTCGGGTTGATTTTAGCGCAGGAGACAGTTTTGAGGTGTTTGGCCGCGGGGAGCTGCACATTGCCATACTGCTTGAAAACATGCGCCGCGCGGGATACGAACTGCAAGTATCACAGCCGCAAGTAATTATACGTGAGGAACAGGGAGAAAAAGTTGAGCCGTTTGAAGAGGTGATTATTGTTATTCCAAAAGAATATCAGGGGACGATTATTGAGCGCCTCGGCGCCCGCGCTTTTATCCTAAAGGATATGGCTTATACTGATGAATTGCTTCGGCTTACTTTTGAAGGCCCGACACGCGGACTGCTGGGATATCGCAATCAGTTTGTAATTGATACAAAAGGGGAGGGAATTTGTTCTTCGCGTGTCCTCGGGTTTCGTCCCTATGCCGGGGACATTCAACAACGCGCAACCGGCTCCATGATTTCCATGGCCGGCGGCACAGCGGTGGGGTATGCGTTGTGGGGATTGCAGGAACGCGGAGTGCTGTACATCGCTCCGGGAACCGAGGTGTATGAAGGAATGGTGATTGGAAACACCGCAAAAGGAGAGGAGATGAAGGTGAATCCCACAAAGGGAAAACAACTTACCAACGTGCGGGCTTCCGGTTCCGATGAAGCGATTGAACTGGTGCCTCCGCTTGAATTGACGATTGAGCGTGGGCTTGAAATTATGGCCAAGGATGAATATCTGGAAATTACCCCAAAAAGCGTGCGTCTGCGCAAGCGGTTTTTAACAGAAGCTGAACGCTCCAAGGCACGGCGGAAGATATAAGTACCGCGTTTCGGTAAGGTGAATCGTTCTGATATACTAAAAGAGATGAAAAAACCCAAACCACGAACCTATGCGTTTGATTTTGACGGTGTTATCGCGCATTATAACGGCTTTAAAGGGGCCAAGCACGTCGGCAAACCCAATGCCAAAATCGTGGATGCCATCCGGTTGTTGAAAGAGCGGGGACATAAAATCCTTATCTATTCAACGCGTGCGAGCGCACAGTTACGCGCCTATTGCAAAGAGCACGGCATCCCCGTGGATTATTTTAACAAGAATCCGAATCTGCGAGGGGCAAACCCCGGCAAACCGATTGCGTCTGTGTATGTGGATGACCGAGCGATAACCTACCGTGGCCAGAGTGCAAAAAAACTTATAGAGGACATGGAAAACTTCAGGCCATACTGGAAATAGGCGCTCAAACAGACAAAACATATGTGGTTTGACATAAAACTTTTTACTGTTCTGAACGGCCTTGCCGCACGGAACGGCATCTTTGACGGCTTGATTGTTTTTTTTGCGCAAACCGCTCCTTATGTTTTGGGAATCGTCTTTTTGTTGTTCCTGGCCTTCGCGGTGCGCGGACGTTATGCAAAAATACGCATCTTTCTGGTTGGCGCTTTAGCCGGCATTTTAGCCCGTCTGGGCATAACCGAACTTATCCGTTTTTTTTATCATCGCCCCCGCCCCTTCACAGCCCTTCCCATCCGCCAATTACTCTCCAGTGACAACTGGTCTTTTCCGTCGGGACATGCGGCGTTTTTCTTTGCCGTCTCTACCGTCGTGTTTTTATATAGCAGGTCGTGGGGTATTGTTTTTTTCTCCTTGGCAATAGCGATGACCGTAAGCCGCATCATTGCGGGGATTCATTACCCGTCGGACATCCTGGGAGGAGCGCTGGTCGGCATCGGAACCGGCTATCTCGTTTTTGTCTTTGCCAAAAAAAGACTGGGGTAGTACGCGCATAGCGCACTGTCTTTTCTATTTTTTTGTGGTATTGTTATATTATGCGGAAGAAAACTTTAATCTTTATCCTTCTTGTTACTCTTGGCACCGTCAGCTTGTTCGGCGTGCTGGGATTCGGCATGATGCCGCATTCCAGCAGCCACTACTGCCCGGTATCTGCGGTATCTGCGGAACACTGCGTGTCGGCTGCAAACGCCATTGCTTTTGTTGAGCACCACGTCTCCGGTATGCGGGCCGCTTTCCGGGCGGTTTTTGAAGAGTCTGTCCTTGCGGGGCCCGCGCTGTTTGCCCTACTCGCGATTTTACTATCGGCGCTCTGGATACTCCTGCAAAAAAGGTTCCGGTGCGAAATTTCCGGCGCTGCGGCAGAAAAGTTTTTTTATAAAAGGCAGTCCTTTGCCTCGGTTTTTTCTTCGCAGTTACTTTTGCGCCGGTGGTTTGCGCGCTCTGCCGGACGCGAGCCGTTCTTGCACTACCTCCGGGCGCTTTTTCCTGTCTTTGTATAAAAAGACAAATTATTCCTGTTTATAAAAGCGCCTGTTCTTGATTGAACGGGCGTTTTTGCTTTATGCATCTTCAACAATATGAAACAGCCAATTCTCTATGTGCTCGGACTTTTTATTCTGCTGGGCGCGACAGCGCTGGTGCTGGCGGGAACCGGCGGCGGCGATTCTCCCGATTCGTACTCTGCTAGCGTGTTGCTTGCGGTCGAGAATGATTTCGATTTTGGCACCGTCCCGATGCAGGACGGGATAGTCACGCACAGCTTTACCCTCTCCAACGATGGGACCGAACCGGTACGCATTGAAAAAGTATATACCTCCTGCATGTGCACCACCGCCGTTGTGACCGACGCGTCCGGAAACGCGCGCGGAAGATTCGGCATGTCCGGACACGGAACGCCTTCCCGCAGCAATATTATCATCGCCCCGGGTGAGCAAGCGGCCGTAGAGGCGGAATTTGACCCTGCCGCACATGGCCCGGCAGGAGTCGGGCTTGCCAGACGCAGTATCTATCTGGAGACGAATTCACAAAAATCCCCGAAGGTCGAGCTGCGTTTTAGCGCCGTCGTCATAAAATAGCCGCGTATGGACATTATCTTGGGCGCATCAATTATCGCCGCGTTCCTTGCCGGTATGGTTGCGTTATTCGCCCCGTGCTGTGTAACCGTATTGCTCCCGGCCTATCTTGCCTCCGTCTTTCGTAAAAAAACGCGCATGGTCGCCATGACGCTTGTTTTCTTCGCGGGGATCGCGGCCATTCTCGTCCCCATTGCTCTCGGAGTCGCGTGGCTTGCTGAATTATTTCAGGATTTCCACAAAGAGCTGTATATCATCGGCGGGCTTCTCATGTTCGGGCTTTCCGTTCTTGCGGTATCGGGACGCGGTTTTGCGTTAATTCCGATGCCAAAAAAGAGACCGCTCTCTGCGCGCGGGTCTGGGGTGGGGAGCATCTTTTTGCTCGGCCTTTTCTCCGGAGCGGCAACATCGTGCTGTGCTCCGGTACTGGCCGGAGCAATAACGCTTGCAGTCATCTCTGGCGCATTCTGGAAAGCGCTTATTGTAGCCTTTGCGTATGTGTTCGGAATGACCCTCCCGCTTTTTCTTGCCGCATACGCTTATGACAGATTTCACCTGGAAGAATTGCGGTTTATCAGAGGGAAGCTCCTGCACATACGCTTTGGGACAAAGACGCTGACGGTACATTCCACCAACATCTTCGCAGCAGGAATATTCTTCGTGATGGGTATCGTTCTTCTGTCCCTTGCGTCCACAGGGAACGCATTCTGGGCTCCCGCCGTCCAGTCGGAAGTAGGGAAGACACTGAACGCGTGGTCTCTGCGCGCCTTTGCGGGGCTTGAGCGGGCCCCGGATGCTCTTTGGGGGATGCTCATTGTCGGACTTTTCTTTTTCTTTTTATTGAAAGCAAGAAGATTGAACAATAGAAAAAAATATGACAGCAACACAGACCAGAGAGAACAATGAGCACGGTGCGGCCGAAGAAAACACCCGACGGAAGCGCCGACAGACATATATCTTGTTTTTCGCAGCAGCGCTTTTGTCCGGAGGCATTGTCCTGGCGCAATTTACGGAAAGGGAGATGAAGCAGTCTCCGATACCTCGGGACGTTCTTGTGCGGGCCGTTTTACCGCCGGAGGGAGTTACCTTGCCCGTGCAGTGGGGAGATTTAGGCAAAAAATTGCTGGAATCCGGCGTTATTGACGAAGAAAAATTCCTCAAACTGTACGCACAGCAAAACTCCCCGGCCTTAGGCCAAGAATCAACAGCGCTGTTGTACGGGGAGGAGAACGGCGCACTGGTCATGACTCCAGAAAATTCGCGCTTTCTGCTGAACCTTCTTTGGGCATTCGGGCTTGCAAATAAAAACGAAATTCTTGAGAACGGCCCCATGCAGAACCCGCGATACGGAGGAAATGCGGGCCGCTTTGCATCTACCGGCGGGTGGACACTGGCGCGCGGGGATGCAATGGAACATTATAGCACGCATCATTTTGTAACGCTCACAGAAGCGCAACAAGCATTAGTGGAACGCGTGAGCAAGAATATTTATCGTCCATGCTGTGGTAACTCAACCTATTTTCCTGACTGTAATCACGGCATGGCGATGTTGGGATTGTTGGAGCTTATGGCTTCGCAAGACATTCCTGAAGAAAAAATGTATGAAATCGCGCTGCAGGTCAATGCCTATTGGTTCCCTGATACATATCTGACGATAGCCGAATACTTTAAAAACCGCGGTGTGGATTGGCGCCAAATCAATCCGAAAGAAATTCTCGGCTCCGTTTACTCCAGCGCGCAGGGTTACCAACAGATTCTTGCAGAAGTGGACACGCTTAACCCTCGCAGCGGAGGCAGTTGCGGAGTATAAAAAATACGTACAACCCTCGCAGCGGAGGCAGTTGCGGAGTATAAAAAATACGTACGGATTAGGATTTCTCCGGTCAAGCGTGCAGGAACACACAACTTGGCGTAGAATAAAATAATGAAGAAGAAAACATACAAAATTCAAGGAATGCACTGCGCTTCTTGTGTCCGTACGATTGAAAAAGTGCTTAAAAAGACCTCCGGCGTAAAAAGCGTGGGGGTGAATTTTGCCTTGGAATCCGCACTTATTGAATTTGACGAAAACGTTGTTTCGGAATCAGGCCTTGCCGAAACGGTTAAATCAGCGGGCTACAAGCTTGAAGTCAACTCTCAAGATGAGAAAAAGAAAGAAACAGCGAACGATAAAAATTCCGAAACCATTTCAATAAAAGTGTTGGGAATGGATTCTCCCCACTGCGCCATGGTTGTTGGGGGCGCGCTTAAAAAATTGCCCGGCATTAAAAACATTGATGTAGATTTTTCAAATCAGCGGGCAAGGGTTGTGTTTAGCCGCAATATACTTACCGTCAACGAAATTTTTAAAGTTATTACCGATGCCGGCTATAAACCGATTATGGAAGAAGGTGAGGCCGAAGAGGTTTTAGACAAAGAAAAGCTTGAACGTGAAAAACAACTAAAAACACTTAAAACGAAACTTGTCGTTGGCGGCGTTCTTTCTCTCTTTATATTTTTCGGCAGTTTTCCGGAGTGGTTCTCTTTTGTGCCAAGAATTTTAAACAATAACTGGGTTCTTCTTATTTTAACCACCCCCGTGCAGTTCTGGGTCGGCTGGCAGTTTTACGCAGGACTCAAGCTGTTGGTAAAATACCGCACCGCTGACATGAACACGCTGATTGCCATTGGCACATTGGCGGCATACTTTTATAGCACGGCTGTGACAATTTTTCCGGCGTTTCTTGGACGAGGCGGAGTCGCGCCAAAAATTTATTTTGATACCTCAGCCATCATTATCGTTTTAATTCTTTTAGGAAAATATTTTGAGATATTGATGAAGGGGAGAGCTTCGGAGGCGATAAAAAAACTTATTGGGCTACAGCCAAAAACCGCTACAATTTTGAAGAACGGAAAAGAAATTGAGATACCGATTTCAGACGTCAGCGTCGGAGACTTGGTGATTGTGCGTCCGGGTGAAAGGGTGCCTGTAGATGGAAAAATTACCGAGGGTGATTCGGAAATTGATGAATCAATGGTAACGGGAGAATCAATGCCGGTGCATAAAACAATTGGACATGCGGTCATTGGCAGTACGGTGAACAAATTCGGAACGTTCACTTTTTACACGACAAAAGTGGGCAAGGACACCGTACTTTCTCGGATAATTAAGATGGTGGAGGAAGCGCAGGGGTCAAAAGCGCCGATTCAGCGCCTCGCCGATCTGGTTTCTTCATATTTCGTGCCCGCGGTCATTGGTATTGCCGTTCTCACTTTTGTTGTTTGGTTCTTTTTTGGACCTGTGCCTGCATTTAATTTTGCCCTAATTAATTTTGTGGCGGTTCTGATTATTGCTTGTCCTTGCGCGCTTGGTCTCGCGACCCCTATGGCTATTATGGTTTCTTCCGGAAGTGCGGCAACCAAGGGAATTCTTGTCAGAGACGCGGCTTCGCTTGAAATTGCCGGCGGCATTGACACGATAGTTTTGGATAAAACCGGCACACTTACTCAAGGAAAACCGCAGTTAACCGATATTATTGCGTTTGATAACGGAAACAAAGCGCAAGTGCTTCACTTTGCCGCGTCATTGGAGCAAAGATCCGAACACCCGTTAGCTAAAGCGATTTTGCAATATGCCGCGTCGTTAGACCAAAAATCTTCACACCCATTAGACAAAGCAATAATAGACGAGGCAAAAAAAGAAAATCTTGAATTGTATAAACTGGAAGATTTTAAAGCGATTTCCGGAAAAGGATTGCGCGGTTTTTTGCGGATTGATTCCCGAAGAGTAGAGGCATACCTTGGTAATAGGGCCTTAATCCAAGAAATAGGCCTGGATACCACTCCGTATGAAAATAAAATTATGGGTCTTGAAAGCGAAGGCAAGACAGTGATGCTTCTTGTTGTTGATAAGCAAATCAAAGGCGCGCTTGCCGTTGCTGACGTGCTAAAAAAAGAATCAATCAAAGCAGTAAAAACCTTGAAAGAAAGCGGGCTAGATGTCTGGATGCTTACGGGGGATAATGACCGCACGGCCCGGGCCATTGCGGCTCAGGCGGGAATAGAAAATGTAATGAGCGAGGTCCTTCCTGATAAAAAATCTGAAAAGGTGCGGGAACTTCAAAATAAAGGAAAGATTGTTGCAATGATTGGCGACGGCATCAATGATGCGCCGGCACTCACGCAAGCACATGTCGGTATCGCAATGGGAGAAGGCACAGACATCGCGATGGAGGCGGCCAATATCACGCTGATGCGCGGAGATTTAATGCTTATTCCCGAAACAATAAAACTCTCTAAGAGGACAATGAAAATAATAAAACAGAACCTTTTTTGGGCGTTTTTTTATAATTCCGCATTCATTCCGGTCGCCGCAGGGCTTTTGTATCCGTTTTTTGGGATTTTGCTCAACCCGATTTTTGCCGCTGCCGCAATGGCTTTCTCCAGCATCAGCGTCGTTTTAAACTCGTTAAGATTAAAAGCAGAATAAGTTATTTTAAAAGGTCGTATGAGGTCGTATTATTTGGGGTAATATATTTTATGAAAAAAATATTTTTTGCCGTAACGCTGTCGCTACTCCTCGTCCCATTTATTGGTTATGCGCACGTGGGAAGCATGATGGATTTCAGCAAGGCAGAAACTGGTGCGGATATGATGCGCGGTATTGAAGACCAAGCGCTGGGAGATGCCGTGCACGAGGAAATGGAAGGCCTGGCGGAGAAGATGATGCAGGGAGACATGACGCAAGAGGAAGCGCGGCGGATGATAACCCTGATGGAAGAATATCCCGGGCCGTACGGCATGATGATGAATCGCATGTCCCGTGCCGGCATCTTTGCGCAAACACGTTTTTCCGGAGGGCATATGTGGCAGGGGATGGCAGGAGCGGCGGGACTTTGGTTCTGGATGATGATGCTTTTGTCTCTCGTTTGGCTCGTTGTCGGCATATTAGCCGTTGTCTGGCTATGGAGAAAGCTTAGCAAATAGTCCGGTAATTTTATGGCCGGCCATCGCCTCTTTCTTGCTATAGGCGCATCCGAAAAGCTGCAATCCGCAGCACAGAGCTGGCTGCGCAAACACGCGCAATTTCCCGTACGCCCGCAGCGCTTAAAAAACCTGCACATTACTCTTGTCCCCCCGTGACTGGAGAAAAACGTTGCGCGTTATGATGCCGCCCTTACGTCCATAGCGAAAAAATCACGTCCGTTTTCCGTTTCTTTTTCCAAAATAGTCTGCGGGCCCAGCCCGCGAGATCACCGCTTCATTTGGGCAGAAGGCCGGGCTCCGCAAAAACTTCTGCTCCTCAAACGCGCCCTTGCGCGGGCGGTTGCCGTACCTGCGGCGTCATTTGCCTTTCGCATGCACATCACGCTCGCGTTTCTGAAGCCCGAAGATGCCGCCATTTTCCCCGCAAACGCTCTCCCGCAATCCATTGCATGGGAAGACACCGTGAACGCATTTGTCCTGATGGAATCCGTGCGGTTGCCGAAGAGAACCGATTACCGTATACTACGGACGTACACTTTCTAGAGCACGTTCAAAAACCATTGACTACTACGAGCCTTCGTGATGCCCTCCGGCTTTGTCAGTCTGCAAAAAATGATGTTCACCGTAGTTCGACTACGCCTCACATCATTTTTCTTGCCTTCCTTGCCACAGAACATCACGAAAGCTCTCGCGACGCAATAATTTTTGAACATGCTCTAGTAATTCCGAGAAACTCTATTATTGCTCCGGCATTATAATGTAAGGGAAAATTATTTCCGTAAGAGACACTTGTGCACGTAAAGATTGTGCGGTTTATGCAACAGCAAATGGAATGCGTTGTGCGCGGACGGGTTCAGCGCGTGATGTTTAGGGATTTTGTCTGGCGTCATGCGCGCCGCCTTCGTCTCGTCGGGCGCGTACACAACAGAAAAGACGGGAGTGTTCTGGTTGTTGCGGAAGGGGACGAAGAATCCTTGCAAAAATTACGCGCGCGCCTGCATCGCGGCCCCCTTCTTGCCAGGGTTGATGCGGTAGAAGTGCGGCTTGGCCCCGCAACAGGACAGTTCACAAACTTCTCTATTGCGCATTAAATTTATGTCTTCACCCGCACGCACACCACAGTGTGTTGGATTTATTATTGACGGGAACCGCCGATGGGCAAAAGCCCGGAAAAAACCGACTTTCCATGGGCACCGCGCCGGATATTTTAAACTCCGGGACTGCATCAGGTGGGCGGCCGCAATGGGTATTCCGCACCTGGTGTTTTATGTCTTCTCAACGGAAAACTGGAAACGCGCTCCCAAAGAAGTGGACTATCTGTTCCGCCTACTGCGCATGGTTCTGCGCCGCGAGATTGGCGGAATCAAGCGCGAAAAAGTACGACTGCGCTTCATCGGTTTTCGCGACCGCATCTCTCGGCAAATGGCGGCACAGATCGCGGATGCCGAAAAAGAAACAGCAAAAAAGGATGCCCGCATTACCGCAACGCTGGCGTTTGACTATGGCGGCAGATCCGAGATTATCATGGTAACCCGGGCACTGGCAGCCGAGGTCAAAAACGGCACATTGCAGCTTGACGCCATTTCGGAAGAAAACTTTGCCGAACGTTTATGGTCGGCAGGGATTCCCGACCCGGATATCATTGTCCGCACCGGCGGAGAACAGCGGCTTTCTAATTTCTTGAGCTGGCAGTCTGCCTACAGCGAATTTTTCTTTACACAGACTCTCTGGCCGGATTTTTCTGAAAAAGAGTTTCTCTCCATTCTCTCCGCATACCAAAAAAGAGAACGCCGTTTCGGAGTGTAAAATTCTCGCTCCGTCTATGACAAAAAAATCTGCGCAGAAACGCCCCGGGAAAATAGTAATGATTTTCGGAACGTTTGACGGCATCCACGACGGGCATAGAAACTTTCTTGCCCAAGCAAAAGCATTGGGAAATTACTTGATTGCGGTCGTTACTCCCAACAGCGTTGTCAGAGCGCTAAAACGCCGCCTTCCCCGCATAAAACTTGCGGGACGCATTGATATACTCGAAAGAGAGATGATTGCCGATGCGGTTATTGCCGGAGATGAAGCCGTGGGGAGCTGGGAGGTTATAAAAACATACCGGCCCGATGTCATTGCGCTCGGATATGACCAAAAAAACTTGCGGGCAGTGCTCGGGCGCGACAGGAAACAGTTTGGCGCAGTGCCGCGCATTGTTGTATTGAACCCGCATCAACCTGATGTACTGCACTCCAGCATACTCTTTAAAAACCGTGCCGGGAGCGTTTCAGGTGCCGCTTCCGCAAAAATATTCTGCGAAAAATCCAGCGCACAACAAGCAAAAAGAAAAGTGCGGCCAGTACATAAAAAGCGGAGCGGGATTGAAACAAAAAAAGAAAAAAAGAATTTCCATAAAACGCAAGCGACTGAAACGGAGTAAGCACATTTGCCTGATTATAAAAAGAACGTGTCAGAAGAGGGGCGTCATCGCGTTTTTCTCCGGCTACTTCCGGTGGAGAATCCGATAACATGCGCGCCGCCCTTGACGTGGGTACGGCGCTGGCGGCAGTGGAAGTGATAGCGGCAACCTTCTCTGTAAAATAATCAACACCGCGCGTTCGCAGCGCGTCAATGGTATCCACGGCAGCGGCGGCAGCTATAGTGGCGGCGGGGACAATAGTATTCCGAAATGTTTCCTCCGTACGCGAGTCTGTTTTTGTGTGAGCCTGAACCGAAACAACAATCGGCTGGGAATCCTCTCCGTCAGAGATACCGTCCGCGTCGGTGTCCGCAAGAAGAGGGTTTGTGCCTATTTTAGCTTCTTCTGTGTCACTTAATCCGTCGTTATCATCATCCGTGTCGGCGCTATTGCCGAGCCGGTCGCCGTCGGTATCCTCCTCAATAAAACGCTCGCTCCTTCCGGCCGAGTGATTTTTTAATGATACGCGCAACTCGCCGCCTCCGGGAGAAGAAACGGCCGCGTCAATAATTTCTGCCGTGATGACATGCACCCCTGCAGTAGCGGTCCAGTCAATCCAAACATCCTGTGCCCTTCCGTTCGCAATCGCAAATGAAACTGTGCCTATTGTCGCTTTATTATCGGAAAAGACAACTTTTCCGGAGAAATCCTTGTCGGTACTGTTATAGAGCACGCTGTAGATCCGCACGCGGTCTCCAACGAAGAATGGCTCCTTGGAATACCAGAGAGTATTGGGCGCAAAGCCGGCGTTTTCAAGCACGCCGCCCTGTGCGCCGGCAAAAATCGGCATAAAAGATATTATCAAGAAGATAGAGCAAAAAATCCCGATAAATCGGCCTAAAAACAGCGTCATATACACAACAGTATAGCATACTCACTCCGACACTTGCATTTTTTTCATAGTGCTGTTATACTGTTGCCATCCTGTGGTTATCCTTTATCTGTGGGTATCAGACGATATCCGAAGTGCGGGGTGCGGTCGAGCAGGGCAAATGACAAATGTACGTAGGGGAAAGTAAAGCACCCCGAAGTAACTAGAGTAACGAGTTAACATGGCGAAACGTATCTACGTGGGAAATCTCCCATATTCGACCAATGAAGCGGAGCTCAAAGACATGTTCAGCGAGTTCGGAGAGGTGGCTTCCACCAAAGTAATCACCGATCGTGATTCCGGACGCAGCAGAGGGTTCGGGTTCGTGGAAATGGCTTCCGACAGCGAAGCCGACCGCGCAATCCAAGAGCTCAACGGCAAAGACATGCAGGGCCGTCCGCTCGTGGTCAACGAAGCACGTCCGATGGCAGAGCGAAACTAAACGCCTTCGCGACGAAAAACACAAAGAGCAGGCACGTGCCTGCTCTTTGTGTTTTTGTTCTGTTCCAAAGAAGAAAAAACGATTATTATATATTTGGTAAGGATGTTTTATTTGTATCTCTTCCTATACATAAGTATACGAAAACCCCATGACTGAAGCTGTTCGCGTACGTAATTTGGTAAAGCGTTACAAAAAAACTAAAATAAACGCGGTAAATGATATCTCTTTTTCCGTTGCTGAAGGAGCGTTTTTCGCGCTTCTTGGACCAAACGGCGCCGGGAAAACCACCACAATATCCATATTGACGACTACTCTCACAAAAACAAGCGGGGTCGTTGAGATAGCGGGCTTTGATGCGGAGCGTGCCGCAGGGGAGGTGCGCCGGCGCATTGGCGTCATCTTTCAAACCCCAAGTCTTGATAAAAATCTGACCGCGGAGGAAAATATTCGTTTTCACGCCGCACTTTACGGACTGTTTCCGTTTCGCCCCATCTATGCGCTCATGCCCAAGACGTATAAAACGCGAGTTGCTTCTTTGGCGGAATTGCTCGGTATCCGCGAAAACATCTTTCAGCCGATCCATACGTTTTCCGGAGGCATGAAACGCAAATTGGAAATTATTCGCGGTCTCATGCACCGTCCTCGCGTGCTCTTTCTTGATGAACCGACCACCGGA
The DNA here is from genome assembly GCA_016179715.1 of Parcubacteria group bacterium. Classification (GTDB taxonomy): domain Bacteria; phylum Patescibacteriota; class Minisyncoccia; order JACPCQ01; family JACPCQ01; genus JACPCQ01. The sequence continues at coordinate 12,752 of JACPCQ010000048.1, read as the reverse complement.
TTAGACCCCATAAGCAGAAAAGGCGTCTGGAACTATCTGCAGGAAGTACGGAAAGAAGAGCGCACGACGATTTTTTTAACCACGCACTATCTGGAAGAAGCAGAAGATGCGGACAACATCTGCATCATCAATAGAGGAAAAATTGTTGCGAGCGGAACGCCCGAAAATATCCGCAAAACACTCGTTAATACGTATCTGCAGATGGACGCGAAGGATCGTCACAAGCTTGTAACGGAACTCGCGCGACTTAAACTGCAGCCGGAAGGAAACGGCCCGTTTCGAATTTTGCTGCAAAACGGGATTCACCCGCAAAAAATTATTCGCAGCATCCGCACCCCGTTGACGTTATTGAACATACACCTTCCGACTTTAGAAGAAGCCTATATTGAAATCATTGGAGAACATCATGCGGACGCTTAATGCCATTGCCATCATTGCCTTTCGCGACCTTACCAAGCTTTTGCGAGATAGGGTTCGCATCCTTGCCAGCGTGATGTTCCCGCTTATTTTCATCGGTATTCTCGGGGGAAGCTTAAGCGCAAATATCGGCACGTCGCTGGGGTTTAATTTCCTGACGTTTGTATTCACCGGCGTGTTTGCACAGACATTTTTCCAGTCAAGCGCGGCGGGAGTAATTTCTCTCGTGCAAGATCGTGAGAATGATTTCAGTCAAGAGCTGTTTATTGCTCCGGTTTCGCGTTACGCCATTATCCTCGGGAAAATTCTTGGAGAGACTTTTGTTGCGTGCGTTGCGAGCATTGGCGTGATTGCGCTTGGGTTGATTATCGGCATCCCGCTTTCGGCCGGAGCATTGTTGCGTCTTTTCCCCGCAGGACTTGCCGCAAGTTTTCTCGGCGGGGCTTTTGGAATCCTTGTACTCGGAAACATCAGCACCCAGCGTACAGTTGGACAGATTTTTCCGTTTATTCTTTTTCCGCAGATTTTTCTTGCCGGCGTGTTTGCGCCGCTTTCCGGCGCACCGATAATGCTCCGCGTGCTTTCGCATATCACACCGCTGACCTATGCGGTAAATCTTGTGCGTGCCGCGTATTATACCGGTACTCCGGAATTTGGCGCGGTAACTACGCTGCATCCCGCATTGAATATGCTCATCCTGGTAGTGCTCTTTTTTCTTTTCCTTATCCCCGGAACATGGCTTTTCGTGCGAAAGGAGCAAAACCGCTAAGCATCTCCGCTCCTGAAAAGGAGATGACTGTAACAGGGTAAAAGAATCTGGCCTGTGCGTACAGGCCAGAGAGCTTCCGAGAAATGGGGAGGATGTTACTCATCGCGGATGGCACAGAACGGGCACCTGGCCTGAGCGATGGCTTCCATAACAGGTCTCACGTAAATTCTCTTCTGCGGGAGCAAGAGCACGCAAGTGGTATGGAATAGACTCTGGCACAAGCCGCATTGAATATGCGGCTCTTTCACCTTCACAGGATCTCCACAGATCCTGCAAATTTCCACAAGGGTGTCGCAACAAGGACAGTTGGTTACCCGATGAGGGGCAAGTCCTTCTCCGGTTCTTTCCACGGACTTCTCCTTATCTTAAAAAGGGACAGAACAAAATGCTGTTTTCTTATAAACTATCAACTGCTGTGGATTTGTCAATAATGCCGATGTATATCGAAAAAAACAGTACGAGCGGCGGACCATGCGGATAGTTGACGCGACACGGGCATGTTGTTATCCTACGGACAGTTTTTAATTGTTCTGGTAATTTATAGACGGAGGCTGTGTAGCTCAGGGGTAGAGCGGGTTGGTTAGCACCAATTGCGACAGTGGTTCAAATCCACTCACAGCCTCCATACCCAAAACGGGGCAGCGCTAGCTCAACGGCAGAGCAACCGCGTCATGCGCGGCGGGTTGGAGGTTCAAGTCCTCTGCGCTGCTCCAACCCACCGGACGTATCTTGCGTCCGGTTTTTTTCAAAAAAGAACAGGCCGACTTGTGTCGGCCTGTTGGCGCTTACATCCGGCGACAGCAAAGAAAAACTCTTCTTGTCGCCTGTCAGACGTCGTCCCAGCTTGGCGGATAGCCGTTGGGAAAATTTTCCTCTCTGAGCGACGAGGGAAGGGGAAGATTTCCATTCCCATTGCGAATCTTCTCGGACGAAGCGCTGGTTGCCACAAAAACAACCGCGTAATTTCCCGGATATACTCTCCTGACCCGTAACTCCAAATTTCCAACACGCTCCAGGAAATTTGGAGGGGCCATTTGTGCAAGGAGCAATTCAGACGGCAGACCCGCGGCCGGATTCCATCCGATTAAATCTGCCAACTCTTGAAACAGGGGGTATGGCCTTCCTCCTTTTGCAGTGAGCTGCAGGGCGCGCACCTGGTGATAAAAAAGCCACTGACGAGGATGAGCCAGCGCTTTTTTGACCCTTTCCGCCCCTTTTAAGGTTTCAAAACTTCCCCGGTATCCGCGTCTTGCGTAATCCCGAAGAAAGAAACGCAAAAGATTAGCCAGGGAGCGCAGGGAAGGTCCCGTTCTTTCAATATCAGCACGGAAAACATCCTGTGCAAATAGCGTAAGAAGTCCTTTTTCATTTTCTCCTTTGTCACGGATGTCACAGAGGGGAGTCAGCGGTATCGCAACGGTTATACCGCCCGGAGAGGTCATCATCACTTTACGCGTTTCAAATTGCTTCGTTTTCTTAGACCAGAATGTTCTAAACGCGCAGAGAAGAAACGGATTTCCGTCTCCTCGTTTCCACCGGGCAACACAGATATCTGCCCACTCCCGCAATAGTGTGAACAACGTCTTGTTGACAACGAGGCACTGTTCAAAAGTAAGCAGAGAGTTCACACCGGGAAAACGCTTTGGAAACTCGTATAACACAGTGTGGCTCCCTTTTTTGTATTTCCTCACTCTCTTCAACGGCCTGTTGGGGCCGAGTCCGATTTCTCCCAACAGTGCTTCCGGAAGGTCTTCTCCGCAAACACGGCCGGGGCCGATGATTGCGACGACTCCTAAAGCTCCCTCCTCATTCAAGCTTACCTGTACCGCACTAGTTTGTGGGATTTTAACGACCACTCGTGCGTGTCGTTTTACCAACTCCACATCGCCAACCGCTTTTTTCAACACGCGCCGCTCTGCTCGAATTGTTTGGATGGGCATACAAAAATCCTCCAAGATGAAAAGATCATTGCTTTCTCTCTTTTTAAAATAACCGACACGGCGGGTGTTTACAAGGAGTAGCCAGGGAGAACCATCAAATCCTGTTTTGTAAACCCCCACACCACGGGTTTACCCCCACACCTATGCCATAGGTGTGGGGGTTTACACCCGTGGCTTTCTGGCTTACGCTTCGCGTTTTTTCCATTCATCCCCATCTTTACCCCCCACACCAAAATCTTTGGTGTGGGGGTTTATAGACGGGGCTTTCTGGTGTGTGTGGGGGGGGTAAATGTAAAAAAGCCGATGAAATACAGACATACCACATCTTGAACATATGTTCAAAATGTGGTACCCCCAGGTAAGAAATAAACAGACCGGATTTTGAACATACATGGCGTTGAGAACAGGAGCATGCTTTGTTGTTTTTCCGCCGGGTGGAATTTTCTTTTGGGATATGATAGGGTAGTGATGTCATACATTAAGATTCCCAACACAACCATAACTATATGAGCCAAGATAATCTCATCAAGCTCCAATGCAACGGATGCAAGCGCATCAATTACTGGTCACGCAAAAATAAAAAGAAGGTTGAGCGCAAAATTGAGCTCAAGAAGTTTTGCCGTTGGTGCAAAAAACACACTCTCCACAAGGAAACTAAGAAATAGTTTTTGCGCCAATAATCTTGAGCGAGGAGCACAAACAATGAGTTGAATGGGAAAGCGGAAAGAGGCATACAAAACACATAAAGAAACAAAGAAGTAGACAAGCTCTTGTTTTTTCTTATGTTGTTCTTAAAGTTGCCTAATTTTTACGGGGGTATAGTTCAATGGCAAGAATTTCGGTCTCCAAAACCGACGATTCAGGTTCGAGTCCTGATACCCCCGCCACGTACAAATTTGCAAGGCAAATTTTACGTGGCTGGGACGTTTAATTTCTGAAAGAAATTATTACGTTTCGCCTTCAAATTTTACGTTGCTATCGCACGATTGAGCACCCGTTTCACGCCCTTTTATGGCCTTAGCAAAATCGGGGTTTGCTACATAAAATAGTATATACTGTAGTATATACTATTTTGTGTTCTTTAAAGAACAACTGCCGCTTGCTATACTGCAAGCATTATAAGCAGCTCGGGTATCAAAAAATTCTTTGCGAGAAATGTTACTGCTCCCGCGTTACTTAACCACAGGAGGAAGAAAGTCAGTAGTGCCTAGTCAGGAAAGATTTGATATACTACAGAGTACGTGTAGCCACGAAGTGCCACGTGTTTTTTTGTATTTTTATGGAAGAACTTATTAGCTATTTGCAACGCATCGGTGTTTTGAAATCCCCATATCTCATCCGCGCGTTCCGTGCTATTGATCGGGCGGATTTTGTGCCGCGGCCATTACAGTCGCGGGCATATGAGGATGATGCTTTGCCCATCGGACACGGCCAGACCATATCACAACCCTACACCGTTGCGTTCATGCTGGAGCTTCTAGACCCGCGTCCGGGAGAGACGATGCTTGACGTAGGCGCGGGTTCGGGTTGGCAGACCGCCTTACTCGCGCATGTGGCGGCACAGGACAACCACCGAGGCCGCATCTATGCCTTAGAGCGCGTGCCGGAACTTTGTGAATTGGCGCGGAAACACCTTGCGGCATACGAAAACTTAAAAGAACACATTTCGCTCTTTTGTCGAAATGCCGAACATTTGCCCAAGACGCTTCCGGGCGCTTTTCATAAAATCATCTGTGCAGCCGAGCTCAAGTCTGTTCCGCAAGATTGGCAGGAACGTCTTTGTGTCGGCGGCGTGCTTGTGTTTCCGCAAGAGGGAAACATTTGCAGGTGGGAAAAAAAGAAAAACGGGTCATTTAAAAAAGAGGCGTATCCCGGCTTCGCGTTTGTTCCCTTCATAACAGGACGGACAGAAAGTGTCCTTAATCCGTCAACAACGATGCAGTCTTTCTCTTGGCCTTCGGCGCGCTTTCTTCGCGTAACAAGGATTCTCGGCTACCGAATTTTACTTCCTGTTTTTTTCTTTGCGCTGCTTTCTTTTTACGCGCTTGCTGCACCCCCGGGCGCATTTCCTTCCGGGACTATTGTACGTATAGAATCGGGGGAAACACTTGCAAAAATCGCAACGCGATTGAAAGAAAAACAGATTATCCGTTCTCCGCGTTTTTTTCAGCTGCTTGCGCGCCTTTTGCAAAATGATACGATGCTGCAAGCCGGAGATTATTTTTTTGAAAAACCGCTTTCCGTTATCTCTATCTTAAACCGTCTACGCGGAGAAGATGCCAGCCCGCACGTGCGCCTCACCGTCATTGAAGGATACACGCTTTATGACATCGCTGAACTCTTTGAAGAACTGGGGTTTTTTGAGAAGACGGAATTTTTCAGCGTGACGGGAACGCCCGCCAGCTTCACCGCGCAGAAAAATATGCAGTCCGAAGCCGTTGACTTCGCGCCAATTTCCGCACTGGTTGCCGAGCGCCCGGAAGGCGCTACCCTTGAAGGATATCTTTTTCCGGATACATATTTTTTTTCACCGAACGCAAGACCGGAAGATATTGTGGGAGTCATGATAAAAAATTTTGACAAGCAAATAGACAATGACTTGCGCACCGAAATTGCAGAGAGCGGAAGAAGTTTCTTTGAGGTTCTCACCATGGCATCTCTGCTCGAAAAAGAGGCTGTTACGTTTCGGGATCGCCAGATCGTTGCGGGCATTCTCTGGAAACGACTGGACGCAGGAATGCCGCTCCAGGTTGATGCTTCGCTTTCTTACGTGCACGACCGAGCAAGTCTGCAGCTGACAAAAGATGATCTGGAATCCGATTCTCCGTACAACACATACCGCAACAAGGGGCTGCCCTTCGGCCCAATCGCAAATCCCGGTATCGGCGCCCTTCGTGCCGCGGTTCGCCTTATCCGGACTCCGTACTGGTTTTATCTTTCAGACCGTCAGGGGAACATGCACTACGCTACGGACTTTGAAGAACATAAGCAAAATAAATTTCGTTATCTCCGTTAACAAATTGCTTTTCTCGCTCTTTTCAGGTAGCATATTCCACATGCGCGCAAAACGGCTTCCCTACAGCATTCGTAAGCATATAAGAAAAGAAAAAGCGCAGATACGAAGGCGCTTTTTTACGGATAATGCCGAGCGGCAGGCCGCCCTCGTCAAGCTCCTTGCCGCGTACCGCAAGGCGCCGGCAGAAAAGATCACGTCACTCCGGCAAGCAATGCAAGAGGCGCAATCTGCTCCGCCCAAAAAAGAAGGAAAAAGCTCTGCCAGGAAAATATCCGCAAAAGACGCGCAAAAAAGTATTTCCAAGATGAGCGCAAAAAGGACGATAAAAAAATAAGCGCAGTTGACAGCGCGTCTGCCGTTTAATACAATTTCTCCATGCTAAAAATTCGCTTACAACGAGTGGGAAGAAAGCATGATGCGAGTTTTCGCGTCGTTTTGACCGATTCCCGACGCGCCGCGCAAAGCGGCGGATTTTTGGAAATTGTAGGCAATTACAACCCGTGCCGCGATACTCCGGCGCAACTGAAGACAGAACGCATCGCGCAATTACTTAAGAACGGCGCGCAAGCATCGGGAACCGTGCATAATCTTTTGGTAGATGCAAAAGTCATTCCCGGGCCGAAACGCGACGTTTCTCCTTCCATAAAAAAACGACAAAAGGGACCTGAAGAGACTGTCCAAACACAGGCGCAGGCGGAACAGGGAACCCGGCAGGAGGCCGCACAAGAAAAAGAGGCTTCTGCAGAATCGCAAGCGGTTCCGGAACCTGAAAAGCCCGAGGGTGTCGCCGTTTAAGAATGTTCTTCTCCGGGACTTGCATTTTTTATAAAATCTGCTATAATACAGAGCAAGTTCGTTACCGGACTGGACGCCAACCCCCATTGCGGGAAAAGGTCGAAATTGTTGAATTGTATACTCACCTGATAAGATTATGTCAGAATTTCAGGACAGCGAGTTTCTCGAGTTTGTGGTCAAGGCGCTTGTGGACACCCCGAGTGCGGTCAAGGTAGAACGCAAAGTGGATGAGATGGGCGTTCTCTTGAGCCTCAAGCTCGACCCCAATGATATGGGGAAAATTATCGGCCGCAACGGAAATACGGCAAAAGCCATTCGTTCGTTGCTTCGGGTGGTGGGATTGAAAAATCACGCCCGCGTAAACCTCAAGATTGAGGAACCTGAAGGCGGCCGCAGGGCTCCGACTTCCGTGAACAGCACTGAATCGGTAATGGAAGATCTGAAGCTCTAATCATTTTCATTTGCTTATCAAACACAAAAACCGTGCTATACTCAAGGCACGGTTTTTGCGTACAGAACAAAATTTTCACATATGTTAAAACATCAGCCCAAAAAAACCTTTCATATTATCACCGCCTTCCCCAAACTCATTGAACATTATGCGGAAACCTCTGTGCTCGGCAAAGCACGGGAACGCGGGATTTTTACGCTAAAGATGCACAATCCGCGTGAGGCAACAACCGATGCGCGTCGAACCGTGGACGACCGGCCGTACGGCGGGGGGGCAGGCATGGTGCTTATGGCCGAACCGATATTAAAAACTGTGGATTCCATTTTCAAAAAATACCCACAAAAAAAATACTCCATCGTTATTCTCTCGGCAAAAGGAAAACCATTTAATCAGAAAGTCGCTTCTGCTTGGGCAACATCGCAAAACGACATCATTTGTATCGCCGGACGCTATGAGGGCATTGATGAGCGGGTAAAAAGCGCGCTCAAAGCCAAAGAGTATGCCATCGGTCCCTATGTGCTTACCGACGGAGATGTCGCGGCAATGGTTATTATTTCCGCGGTCGCACGCTTGCTGCCCGGAGTCATTAGATGGGAGTCGTTAGCAGAAGAATCGCATTGGAATCTGCTCAAACGCAAAGAAGAATCGCTCGGCAGGGGAGTGGAGTATCCACATTACACCCGTCCTGAAGTGCTGGAGTACTGCGGAAAGCGGTATCGCGTCCCTAAAATCCTGCTCTCTGGCAATCATAAAAAAATCGCCGACTGGCGTAAAAAACATGCAAAATAATTCTAACCGACAAATATAGTGTTTATTCCTTAGAATAAGATTTGTTATAATAAATAAGAAATCTGAAGAGTGCACAAAACATTGAGGCAGAGGAGGTAATCCCATGGTTCTTTTTCACAGAATAATGTCAAAACTCTTGCGTTTTCTACAGCGCCCATTCCAACGAAAAACACCGACGCTTATGCTTGGAGAGCCGGTTGACGGAGAAGAAGTTATATTTTTTTATAGACCGGGCATAGCAGGAGCGTGGTTTGCACGCGTGTTTGAGAGTTACAGAAGCGAGGCTGTGCAGATTTTTCCGGAGAAAGAAAGAGCAGAGTAATCTCGTGAAAGATATTGCACGCATCAACAGAACCCCCTGTCAACAGAACCCCCTGGCCAACACCACGGGGTTCTTATCTTTGCGTATGTACATTCTTATTCCCGCAACGAAGTCAATTGTTTCAGCAGGTCATCCAGTAACACCGTGCCAGTGTTTCCCCGACCGCGCTCGCGCACGGAGACCATGCCCGTAGCGGCTTCTTTCTCGCCCACCACCAGCACATAGGGAATTTTTTGCAGTTCCGCCTCGCGGATTTTTTTGTTTATGGTCTCGTTGCGCGCGTCCTTTTTTACTCGGATACCCGAGGCGGCAAGTTTATCCGAAACATTTTTTGCATACTCCGCTGCCGCATCGGTAACCGAAAGCACCGCTACTTGCACCGGCGAAAGCCAAAACGGAAGCGCTCCTTGCGTGTGTTCAAGCAACATCCCGATAAAGCGCTCAAACGAGCCAAAAATCGCGCGGTGAATCACTACCGGATGTACACGCTTGCCCGCCTCGTCCGTATAGGTTGCGTCAAAATTGCGGCTTAAGAATAAATCCAGCTGTATTGTGCCCATCTGCCAGTCCCTGCCTAAAGAATCCTCAACATGCACCTCTATCTTCGGGCCGTAAAACGCACCCTCGCCTTCATCCAGTTTATACGCAACCCCATGTGTTTCCAGCGCTCGTTTGAGTGAAGATTCCGCTTCATCCCATTTTCCGCGCTCACCGAGCGCCTTTTTCGGGCGAGTGGCGAGGTAATAGGTCACGGGAAACTGAAAAATCTCATTATAGAACCGGTCCAGTAATCGCAAGATGGCGACGACCTCATCCGTAATTTGTGCCTTCGTGCAGTAAATATGCGCGTCGTCCATAGTAATCTGGCGTACGCGAAACAATCCGCCTACCACTCCGGAAAGTTCATTGCGATGCAGCCGCCCGATCTCCGAAAGCCGCAGAGGAAGCTCGCGCCAGCTGCGCACATGGCTTTTATAAATATAGGTAGATTCCGGGCAATTCATGGGTTTTAACACATACGTTTCCCCGTCAACGTCAAAAGAAAACATGTTCTCGCGGTAATATTCCCAGTGGCCGGAGCGTTCAAATACTTCTTTTTTTACCATTATCGGTGTAGATGTTTCTTCATATTCGCGGTCAAGCAGCGCGCGCAGTCTGCGTTCCAGTTCCTTAAAAATAATCATTCCGGCCGGGTGCCAGAACGGTGAACCGGGTGCGATATCCCGAAAGCTGAAAAGGTCAAGCTCTTTGCCTATGTCCCGATGGTCTTTTTTTTGTTGAGATTTTTTCATGCGTGTTTTATGTGTTTATGCCTGCGTCGGAGCAAGAGTCAACTTTTGGGCAGAAAGCGCTTTCGCGGTGTTGCATACGACGCTTTTTGTGCCGTTGCGCTCCGACAGACGCCCCTGAATGGCAATTCCGTTGTCCATGATGAAAAGTTCGGCGTGTTCTTTCAGAGTGCGGGGGAACACGACCGTCTCTATCGTATCGGAATGGTCTTCAATTTGCAAAAAAAGCATGGGCTCTCCGTTTCTTGTAAGAATCTGACGCACTTCTTTGATAACTCCGGCAATAACCACCGTTATGCCTTCTTTTAACTGCAGAACATCGTGGATAGACATTTTAAAACGTTCCAACGCGCGCCGATATTTATCAATGGGATGTCCGGAAACGAAGAGACCGAGATATTCCTTCTCCCACGCAAGCTTTTCTTCCGGTAGCGCGGCGTGCGCTTCGGCAAGCTTAAATTTCGGCACGGTGGCGGTATCGTCCATCAGAGTGAACAAAGAATCCTGACCGTCTTCCTGCCGCTGCGTCTCCTTGTTGTACATAAGCGCTTCCTCTATGCTTGCAAGCAATATGCCGCGATCTCCCCAAACATCCAGCGCGCCGCATTTGATAAGCGCCTCCAGAGACTTGCGGTTGAGATTGCGGTGACGAACGCGCTCCAAAAAAGCAGAGAATGAAACAAAGCGCCCGTTTTTTTCACGCTCTGCGATAATAATATCGGTAATTTCCGTTCCAAGATTTTTTATGGAATGCAGTCCAAAACGCACGACCTCCTGTAGCTCCGCCCCGCCGCTGCTTACAATAGTAAAATCTCCATAACTCTCATTTATGTCGGGAGGAAGCACCGCAATGTTCATACGCTTACATTCGGTAATGGTGGAAGCGACTTTCTCAATATCTCCGGACTCGGCGGTAAGGATGGCCGTCATATATTCTATCGGATGATTCGCCTTCATGTAAGCAGTCTGGTACGCAACACGGCCGTAACTTGCCGCATGCGCCTTGTTAAATCCGTACGCGGCAAACGTCTCAATCATCTCCCAAAGTTGGCGCGCCACAAGCGCTTTCATGCCGTTTTGAATACATCCGTCAATAAAACGTTTCTCTTGTGCCGCCATCTCCTGGGGAATTTTTTTTCCGACTGCCTTACGAAAACGATCCGCTTCTCCCCAGGAATAACCGGCGAGCTGTGTTGCGATAAGCAAAATATCATCCTGATAGATAATAATTCCATACGTCGGCTCAAGAATTTCTTTCAGGCGCGGGTCAAGATACTGAACAAGGTTCGGGTCTCGCTTGCGTTCAATGTAGTCGGGAATAAACGCCATGGGTCCCGGGCGGTATAATGCGACCATCGCATTAATATCATTGATATCGTTTGGCTGCAGGTCTTTCAAATATCGCGTCATGCCGGAACCGTTTAACTGAAAAAGTCCCGCAGTCTCTCCTCGCGCAAGCAAAGCGAATGTTTTTTCATCATCAAGCGGGATGCGGTTAACATCAATGTCCGCTCCTCGCAAGTGTTTAACCAAACGAATGGATTCTCCCAAAATCGTAAGGTTGGTAATGCCTAGAAAATCAAACTTCAGAAGTCCGGCGTCTTCTATCGCATGCATGTCATATTGGGTGATGATTTTTCCCCCCTTTGGATCCAGCTGCAGCGGAACAAATTCGGAAAGCGGCTCCGGCGCAATCACTACACCCGCCGCGTGTACGGAAATATGCCGCGCGCACCGCTCCAGCTTGCGCGCGAGGTCAACAACCGTGCGTGTATCCGTCTCCGATTCGTACATGATGCGCAGTTCCGGCGTCATTTCAAGCGCGCGGTCAATCGTCATGGGAAATCCTTGTGAGCCGAGCGGGATAAGCCGAGAGATGCGATCTCCCGTCGCGTACGGATATCCCAGCGCGCGCGCGACGTCCCGCACCGCTCCTCGGGCAAGCATTGTTCCGAATGTGCCGATTTGCGCCACCCTGTCTTCTCCGTATTTCTCACGCGCATACTGAATAACCTCATCCCTCCGATCATCCGCGAAGTCCATGTCAATGTCGGGCGCGGAGGGACGTTCGGGATTTAAAAACCGCTCAAAAGGAATTTTCCCGGCCAGAGGGTCCACATTGGTAATACCCGTAAGATAAGAGACGAGGGAGCCTGCCGCGGAGCCGCGCGTGTTGGTTAAAATGCCCTTCTCGCGCGCATAACGCAGCAAATCAGCCACGACAAGAAAGTACGACGCGTAGCCTTTGTTTTTGATAATACCGAGCTCGTACGCAATGCGTTTTTCCGCTTCTTCGGTCATGAGGTACGAAATGCGCGTTGCCCCTTCGTAGGCAAGTTGTTGTAATTCTTCATCCAGCGTTTTGCCTTTCTTGACCTCTATCTTCGGAAATACCCACCTACCGAGTTTTAAATCTATATCGCACATCTCGGCAATGCGTTCCGTATTCGCAACCGCTTCCGGAGCATCGCGAAAATATGTTTTTGCGGTATTCGCATCAATAAAGGAAAAATCTTCCCCCTCTTCTTTAAAAATCGCCGCGTCGCCGACATCAGTATTGGTCTGCACCGCAATGAGCACGCTGTGCGCCTTTGCGTCCTCGGCTTCCAGATAGTGCGCGTCTTGGGTTGCGACAAGCGGAATGTCCAGTTTTTTTGCAAGCGCGATGGTCGCCGCCCGCGTTTCAAGCAGTCCCTCTATTTTCGGGTGGTGCATAATTTCCAAAAAATAATTTCCAACGCCAAAAATTTCTTCGTACTCGCGCGCAACCGTTTCGGCGCGTTCAGGGTCGTTGCTCCGTATCGCCCGCGAAAGCTCCCCTCCCATACAGCCCGACAAACAAATGAGCCCGTCCGAGTGGGCACGCAACAGCTCTCTATCCACGCGCGGCTTATAATAAAAGCCCTCCAGATATGAGGCAGTAACCAGCTTAATGAGATTTTTATAACCCGTGAGGTTTTTTGC
>JACPCQ010000047.1 GCA_016179715.1 Parcubacteria group bacterium | reverse complement strand
TGTAATTCCGCAGACGCTTCTTCCACCGCTTCTTGCCCTGCGGCGGGGGATTGGGAGAATATACAAATTTCCGGAACAGCAAGCAGTTCCTCTTTTTCACACACGACATTTCGATACGGCGGCAGGTGGTTTACGGGGATAAACGACCTGGGTTCGTTGCTCTATATTGAAGACGCGACGGTTCCCATATCTCATGCCGTGTTTGAGTATTCACAGCGTTACGGAGTTGAGCTGGTAAATTCGGATTCCACGATAGTGCAGAGTATTTTTCGTAACAATAATTATAGCGATACGCAAGCGGCAGGCATCGTGATAGAAAGAGGTGCGCCGACCGTTTCAGAGAATGCGTTTACGGACAATCGCTACGGAATACGCATGAGTTCTTCGGCGACAACGTTAACAAATAATACGTTTTCAAGTTCCACACAAGAAGCAGTGGTAATAAGCAATAGCCATGGCATGTATTCGGGCAATGTCGGCTCCAATAACGGGGTAAACGGTATTTTACTTGAGGGCACGATTGGTGTGGCTGGCGCGACTACGACATTGTATGCAAATAGTCTTGCGTACGTTTTAACCTCCGGGAGCATTCCAACGATTCCGGCAAGCTCCACCGTTGTGATTCTTCCGGGCGCGGTATTTAAGGGAGGGTCCGGGAAGGGACTGCGGGTATTGGGCACACTTAAGCCCGCCGGTGTTTTGGCGGGAGATATTGTTTTTACGGTAATGGAGGATGACACTGTTGCGGGGGATACCAATAACGACGGCGCTTCTGCGGGAACTCCCGGCGCGTGGAGCGGTATTTATGTGGATGGAGGGCGCATGGAGGGCTCGGGATTTAGCGTGTACTACGGGGGGAATTTTCTCGGAGGCGGGGATGACAAGGGAGGGATTCGGGTAGAGCGCGGGTACCTTAATGCCGACAACGCGCTTTTTGAGAATAATTATAGGTATGGCCTGCGTCTTTCTCGCGCGACGAGTACCATTACACATACCACATTTCGCCGCCATAACGCGCCGGGGGTTTACAGCGCGGCCGCGCTCGGAGTCTTGGCGTATTCGGTGCTTGAGCTCCACGACGTGACATTTACCGACAACGCACTTGCAGTATATACAGACGGGACCGCCTCCACTACTTCTTTTGGGCTTATCTTCTCGGGAAATACGGCAACGTCTTCTCCGGCGGATATTTTTTGACGCGTTGCTCTGGGGATATACTAGTTGAAATATTACACCACAAAAAACCCTAACACCCAAACTAAGTTCAGGGGTGTGGAGAAGCTGTGGAAATATGTTGGAAAAGCTTGGAAAAACATTATACGTGGGGATGGCCCCGGACGATTTGCTGATACCTCTGAATACGGCGGGCTATTGACGCCGGAATGGCCGTTTGCTATGCTTTTTATCAGTTGTGCTCCGGTAGCGTTTGAGTTATCAACACCTCTGTACTTGTGCTTCGGAAAGGAGAGAGTACAATGAGAGTGTAATCCGAACCAAATTAGTGAATAGAGAGAAAAGCTCAACGTTTTAAAGCAATAAAGCCCTTTTTGGATACATAGGGAGAGGGTCTTTTTGCTTTGTTTTCTTTTTTTCTAGAGATTTGTTTAGGTTTGAGTTCAGGCCCCATTTTAGTTTAGGCCTTATATTATCCGCGCCGGCACCCTTATAGCCCGAGGGTAGCTGCTAAAAAACTCCTTCACCTTATGGAGAAAAAGTATTTTGCGCGCTATCGCGAGCCATTGACGCCAATGCCTGATTTGGTGGAAGCGCAACGGATTTCATTCCAGTGGTTTCTTGACCACGGCCTTAACGAACTTTTTCAGGAATTTTCTCCCATACTTGATTATTCGGCAAAAGAACTTGCGCTTGATTTTGTTGATTTTAGTATTGACGAGCCGAAATACGATGAGCGTCATGCTCGCTCGCATAATCTCTCTTTTGAAGCCCCGTTGCGCGCGCGGGTGCGTTTGACCAATAAAGAGACCGGAGAGGAAAAGGAGCAGGAAATCTATATGGCGGACCTTCCCCTCATGACGCCGCGCGGCACATTTATTGTAAATGGCGTGGAGCGCGTGATTGTTCCGCAGCTTGCCCGCTCCTTCGGGCTTTATTTTACCGCAAACGATTTTCGCGAGCACCGCCGGTTTGGCGCAAAGATTATTCCGAACCGCGGCGCGTGGATTGAGATTGAAACGGAAGAAGACGGCGTGATGTGGGCGCGTATTGACCGTAAGCGCAAGTTCCCGATCTCCGCGCTCTTGCGCGTTTTCGGCATGGAAAAAGACGAAGAGATTCTCGCGGCGTTTTCCGGGCTGGGTGAAAAACAGCGGGAGTATATCGCGCGTACGCTGGAGAAGGATACAACCAAAACAACACAGGATGCCTATATTGACATCTACAAAAAAATCCGGCCCGGCGAGCTTGCAACGCTTGAGAACGCAAAGGAGCTTCTGGAAGGGATGTTTAGCGAAGAGCGGTACGACTTGTCGCCGGTGGGGCGGTATAAAGTAAACCAGCGACTCGGACGCGCGGTGGATAATATAAAAGAGGAATCTCGCATCATTACCAAGGAGGACTTGGTTTCCATTCTGTCCTACGTTACAAAGCTGAATGAGACGCGCAATGCGCAAGCCGACGATATTGACCACCTGGGCAATCGCCGCGTGCGCGTGGTTGGCGAGATGCTGCAGCAGCGCCTGCGGGTGGGTATGGCGCGGGTAAAACGCACGGTGCAGGATCGTATGTCCACGTTTGATATTCATACGCTGACTCCCGCGCAACTGGTGAATGCGCGTCCATTTGTTGCGGTGCTGAAGGAATTTTTTACCACCAACCAACTCTCGCAATTCATGAATCAGCAGAATATTCTCTCGGAGGTGGAGCACCTGCGCCGTCTTTCGGCAATGGGTCCGGGCGGGCTTACCCGCGAGCGAGCGGGATTTGAGGTCAGAGACGTGCACCCCTCGCACTACGGGCGCATTTGTCCGATTGCGACGCCGGAGGGGCCGAACATCGGTTTGGTCGTGCACCTGGCGCTGTATGCGCGGTTAAATGAATACGGCATTCTTGAAACGCCGTATCGCAAAGTGAAAAATGGCAAGATACTTTCGGAGCTTGTCTATATGAACGCGTTTGAAGAAATGCAGTATAATATTGCGCATGCAAACGTAATGTATGATGAGCAAGGGAACATTTTAGATGAAACCGTAGAAGCGCGCCGTCGCGGCAGTCCAGGATTGATATCCAGAGAAGAGGTTGACTTTATTGATGTTTCCTCACAGCAGGCCTTTAGCGTTGCAACCGGACTTATCCCGTTTTTGGAGCATGATGACGCCAACCGGGCGCTTATGGGGTCAAATATGCAGCGCCAAGCGGTCCCATGCGTCAAACCCCAGACACCGCTTGTGGGAACGGGCGTGGAAGATAAAGTGGTGCGGGACTCCGGGCGCATTGTTGTTGCCGAAGAGAACGGGGAAGTGACGGGGGTTGAGGGCGCTAAGGTTACGGTGAAATACGGCGGCAAGAAGCCCGCATCCTACGACCTGGTTACCTTTCTGCGTTCCAACGACTTTACCACAATTACGCAGCGGCCGGTGGTTGAAGTCGGCCAGAAGGTAAAGAAAGGAGACGTGCTCGTAGACACTTCTTCTTCGGAGTACGGACATCTCGCGCTGGGGCAGAACGTAGTGGTGGCATTTTTGTCCTGGGGCGGCGCGAATTTTGAGGACGCGATTATTATTTCGGAGCGCCTTGTGCAGGACGACCTCTTCAGCTCGGTGCATATTGAAGAATTTCAATTGGACGTGCGGGACACAAAACTTGGACCGGAAATTACCACACATGACATCATCAATGTTTCCGAAGAGAAGTTGAAAGATCTTGACGAAGAAGGCATTGTCAACATCGGCGCGGAAGTGCGGAGCGGCGACATCTTGGTAGGAAAGATCTCGCCAAAAGGCGAAGTGGAACTGACGCCTGAAGAGCGGCTGTTGCGTTCTATTTTCGGCGAGAAGGTACGGGATGTGAAGGACACGTCATTGCGCCTCTCGCACGGCAAGCAGGGGCGGGTTGTCGGCGTGAAAATATTCTCACGGGACCGCGGAGATAAATTGGAGACCGGCATCATCAGGCGGATACAAGTAGAGGTAGCGCAGCTGCGCAAAGTATCGGTTGGTGATAAGCTTGCAGGCCGGCACGGCAATAAGGGCGTTATCTCAAAGATTCTTCCGGTTGAGGACATGCCGCACATGGAGAACGGGTGTCCGGTGGATATTATTTTGAACCCAATGGGCGTGCCGGGGCGTATGAATCTTGGGCAAATTTTGGAGACACACCTGGGCTGGAGCGCGTACATAAAAGGATACCACGCGATTACGCCGCCATTTACGGGAGCGACGGCGGAAGAAATTCGTGCTGAACTGGTTGCGGCGGGAATGCCGGAGGACGGCAAGGTAAAACTCTTTGACGGCCGCACGGGTATCGCGTTTGAACAACGCGTGACGGTGGGGTGCATTTATATGATGAAGCTAAACCACATGGTTGAGGATAAGATCCACATGCGTTCCATCGGGCCGTATTCACTCATTACACAGCAGCCGCTGGGAGGAAAAGCGCAGGGCGGGGGGCAGCGTTTCGGAGAAATGGAGGTTTGGGCCCTGGAGGGATATGGCGCCGCGCACACCTTGCAGGAGATGCTTACGATAAAATCCGATGACGTGCTCGGCCGCGCATCTGCATATGATGCGATTGTGCGTGGTGAAAAATTTAAGATTCCAAACTTGCCGGCATCTTTTCACGTGTTGATAAATGAGCTGAAGGCGCTCTCGCTTGATGTGGTGCTTGCCGGAGCCCGTGAAGAGCCGGAAGAGGACGAGTTTGGCATTGTTTCCGATGCGGCAAAACGGCCTGCGGTTGCCAGTGAGGAAGGCGCTTAAGTTAACATACGATAACGACATGGAAACAAAAGTCACTGATTTTCAATCCATCATAATCAAACTCGCCTCTCCCGAGCGTGTTCGCGGCTGGTCTTTTGGCGAAGTGACGAAGCCGGAAACAATAAATTACCGCACCCAGCGCCCCGAGCGCGACGGTTTATTCGACGAACGCATTTTTGGACCGGAAAAAGATTATGAGTGTTACTGCGGTAAATATCGTCGTATTCGTTACAAAGGCATTGTATGTGATCGTTGCGGTGTTGAAGTAACGCGTTCCATCGTGCGGAGAGAACGCATGGGGCATATTGAGCTTGCTTCTCCGGTGGCGCATATCTGGTTTTTACGCGGTGTTCCGTCGCGAATCGGCATGCTGCTGAATCTTTCCGTTCCGGAATTGGAGCGCGTTATCTACTTTGCCGGCTACGTGATTGTCAAAGTGAATGAGGAGCACCGCTCGCGCAAACTCAAAGAGCTGGAGAAGGAATATAAGATGAAAGTAAGGGGGTCCGAGAGAGAGGAGGAAAAGACCGCGCTGAAAGGAGCGGCTGACCAGGCACGCGGTGAAATCCGTTCACTTGAGATGGGACGGGTGCTCGGGGAAGTTGAGTATCACCATTTGAGTATGCGCTACGGTGATATTTTTGAAGCAGGCATTGGCGCTGAAGCGCTCTTGCGCCTGACGCAATCCTTGAATCTGGAGGAGATGCGCAAACGCGTTGAGGTAGAGGTACAAGAAGCGTCCGCATTAGCACAGCGCAAACTGTTGCGGCGGCTGAACTTGATAAAATCATTGGAACGCTCCGGAGTAAAACCGGAATGGATGTTTTTAAATATTATTCCGGTGATGCCTCCCGCCTTGCGCCCGATGGTACAGCTTGACGGGGGGCGTCACGCCACCTCTGACGTCAACGACCTGTATCGCCGTGTTATCAACCGCAACAATCGCCTGAAAAAGTTGCTGGACCTGCGCGCGCCGGAGGTTATTGTGCGAAACGAGAAGCGCATGTTGCAAGAAGCAGTAGACGCGTTGATAGATAACTCTATTAGGCGCGGCCAGGGAGGAACTGCGGTAAACCAGGCGCAGAAACGCCCGCTACGTTCACTTGCGGACATGTTGAAGGGAAAGCAAGGGCGTTTTCGTCAAAACCTGCTGGGCAAACGGGTGGATTATTCCGGCCGCTCGGTTATTGTTGTGGGGCCGCAGCTGAAACTTCATCAGTGCGGTTTGCCCAAACACATGGCGCTTGAACTTTTTCGTCCGTTCGTTATCGCGCAACTCATCAATCAGGGTTTTGCGCATAATATCAAGGGAGCGAATCGCGTGATTGAAGAAGCGACTCCGGAGGTCTGGGCGATTCTGGAGGACGTAACGCGCGAGAAATACGTATTGTTAAACCGCGCACCCACATTGCACCGGCTCGGCATACAAGCCTTTCAGCCCGTGCTTATTGAGGGAAACGCCATTCAAATTCATCCGCTGGTATGCTCGGCATTTAACGCGGATTTTGACGGAGATCAAATGGCGGTGCATGTTCCGTTGACGCATGAAGCGCAGTGGGAAGCGAAACATCTTATGCTTTCCACCACGAATCTTACCAAGCCCGGGACGGGAACTCCCGTTGTCAACCCGACGCAGGATATGGTGTTGGGCATTTATTGGTTGACGCGCCTGCGGGAAGGCATGAAGGGAGAAGGAAAAATATTTGCGTCCCCGAATGAAGCAATTCTCGCGCACGAATTTGACGAGGTGGATTTACGCGCAAACATACGAGTTCGCGTAACCCGCACGGAAAGATATGCGCAGTATCAGGAAGAAGGTTTTTTGAACACAACGGTGGGGCGCCTGCTTTTTAACAGCGTGCTTCCTAATGATTTCACGTATCTGAACGAAGAAGTAAAACGTAAGACGCTTGAGCGGATTATCGAACAACTTATCCGCCGTTACGGAGCCGAAAGCGTTCCGCCGATTCTGGATAAGATAAAGGATTTTGGATTCCGCTATTCAATGCGGTCGGGCATAAGCTGGGGCTTGGACGATCTCGTTGTTCCGAAAGAGAAAGCCGGACTCATCAAGGAAGCGCAAAAAGAGATTGTGAAGGTTGAGGAGCAATACAATGAGGGCATGCTTACCAATGAAGAACGTTACCGCAAGATTATCGGAATATGGTCGGAGGTAAAACGCAGGGTTGACGAAGCGGTACCGCGCGCATTGGATGAACACGGTCCGGTACATTCTATGGTTTCTTCTGCCGCGCGAGGGTCCTGGCTTCAGGTGAGTCAAATGTCGGGAATGAAAGGCTTGGTGCTCAATCCCTCGGGACGCATTATTGAACTTCCCGTGCTTTCCAGTTTTAAAGAGGGGCTTACGGTGCTTGAGTATTTCATCTCAACGCACGCCGCGCGAAAAGGGACTGCGGATACGGCGCTTAAAACTTCCGCCGCAGGATATCTGACGCGGCGGCTTGTTGATGTCGCGCAAGACGTCATTGTCTGCGCCGAGGACTGCGGAAATGCCAAAGGACTGCGTTATACCCGCGCGGAACTTTCTGCGTACGAAAATTACGGAAGAACAATTTCCGTGCGCCTTTTTGGCAGGACATTGGCAAAAGACGTGAAGGATGAGCAAGGAAAAGTAATTTTTCGCCGCAATCACATTCTCTCTGCTGAAGATGCGCGTAAAATGGAGGGAGCGGCATTTGAAGAGATTTACTTACGCTCGCCCATCACCTGTACCACGCTTCGCGGGGTGTGCCGGCTTTGTTACGGTTATGATTTAGGATCGCTTGAATACGTAGAGATGGGGGCAGCGGTGGGTATCGTCGCCGCACAGGCAATCGGAGAGCCTGGGACGCAGCTTACCATGCGCACGTTCCATACCGGCGGAGTTGCAAGCGCCGCGGATATCACCGCAGGCCTTCCGCATGTGGAGGAAATTTTTGAACTGCGCGCGCCAAAACACCCGGCTATCTTATGTACGGTTGCCGGGACGGTGGTGGAAGTGAAGGAAGCGGACTCTTCAGAACGCATCGTAGCCGTGATAACGGACCCGGGGCAGCGGGGCTCCAATAAGGACCGCGTAGAGTTTATTGTCCCCTTTGGCAGGACGATTCTTTTTAAGGAAGGCGATGCGGTAACTCCGGGGGACGCGCTCACTGATGGCGGGGTAGATATTCAGGAACTCTATCGGATTTCCGGAGCAGAGCGGGCGCAGAAATATATTTTGGAAGAGATAAGCAAAGTATATACCATCCAAGGCGCAAGCATTAGCGACAAACACGTGGAGGTCATTGTGCGGCAGATTTTCTCTCGCATCCTGATTGCCGCCGCGGGCCAGACAAAATTCAGCCAGGGCGAGATCATTGAGCTTGCTGACTTTTCTGAAGAAAATCAACGCATACAAACTGCCGGAGGAGAAGCCGCGAAAGGGAACGTGGTTATCATGGGAATCACGCGTGTTGCGCTGACGACCTCAAGCTTTTTATCCGCTGCCTCTTTTCAGGAAACCGCGCGGGTACTCATTTCTGCGGCTTTGGATGGCCGAGAGGACCGTCTGCGGGGACTCAAGGAAAATGTCATTATCGGGCATCTCATTCCTGCCGGAACGGGGTTTCGCGCGCGTTCCGGAGTGTCGTTTCAAACCGGAGAGATGCCAGACAAACTGTCGGTTAGCGAGGAAACAGAATAAGCCCCGTCATCGTTTTTATTACATTACCTGCGCTTCTTGACGGCGTGGGGTAATGATGTCTGTGCGGTAAGTCTTTTTCTGCGCGATTCTGTCACGCCGTGCTATAATAGTAGATAAAATGGTAAAATAAGATGTATAAACGAGTAGCGGATCAAGATATATTATTATGACAGCGAAGCAATTCCGTGCCCGTGAAAAGGAGAAAAAAGGCACAAAAGACAAAGACGAAGAGGTACAGTCGCGTTGGCATGATAATCTGACCGATGGCGCGCGCCGTTCTATCGGGACGGTTATTTCCCTTCTCTTTGCGCTTTTTTTTGTGCTTGCTTCCGCCGGGAAAGCCGGGGTAGTTGGAGAAACGACGCATCGTTTCTTCTCTTTTCTCCTTGGAGGCGCATTTTTTCTTTTGCCTCTGACCTTCTTTTTTGTCGCTGCGGCTTTCCTGTTTTCCGTACGCAAAAAAATACTTACGAATACTTTAGTGGGAGGAGCGCTTTTTTTCTTCAGCGCCCTGGGTCTTGCCGAACTGCTTTTTCATGATCGGGCTGGCGGACTTATTGGTTTTTATGTTTCGTCGCCGCTGTTGCGTTTTTTTGATACCTGGGTGACGTTTTTATTGTTACTTGCTTTTTTTCTCATTGGCATCATTGTCATGTCAGACATCTCTTTGCATTCTCCCGTTGTCTTGTTCCGGCGCCTTATAAAGGGAAGGGGGGAGTGGGGAAAGGGAGAAGCTTCCGGGGAAGCGGATATTCTCGTGACTGAACCGGAGTTTCTTGAGAACGAGGAGGAACCTGAATCTGTAGAAGGAGGCGAAGAGCCGGAGATGGCAGAAAAAACTTTTCCGGAAAAAATTTTATCGGAGAAGGAAAAAAAACAGGAGGGAATACCCCACTTTGCTGTTCACAAACGGTCGGTTAGCGGAACGTTTCAGCCGCCTCCGTTAAATTTGTTGGAAACGGATTCAGGGAAACCTTCCAGCGGAGACGTGAAAGCAAATGCGAATATCATCAAGCGGACGCTCCAGAATTTTGGTATTGATGTGGAAATGGGGGAAGTAAATGTTGGCCCGTCTGTTACTCAATACACGCTCAAGCCCGCAGAAGGCATTAAAATATCACGTATCAGCGCACTGCAAAATGACCTCGCGCTCGCGCTTGCGGCGCATCCCCTGCGTCTTGAGGCGCCGATTCCCGGCCGTTCACTTGTGGGTATTGAAATTCCCAACCGCGCGGTGGCGCGCGTCGGATTGCGCGAGCTTCTGGGACATGAAGAATTTATACAATCGGCAAAACCGCTTTTGTTCTCGCTGGGCCGGGATGTGACGGGCAAGGCGGTGTTTGCGAACCTTGCTGCGATGCCGCATCTGTTGATTGCGGGCAGTACCGGGTCGGGCAAATCTATCAATATTCATACAATTCTTATCAGTTTGCTGTATCGTAATGTGCCCGAACGGATGCGGATTCTTATTGTGGATCCGAAGCGCGTGGAGCTTTCGCTCTACAAAACTATCCCACACCTCCTTGCCCCGGTTGTTACTGATGCCAAAAAGGCAATCATCGCTTTACGCTGGATAGTAAAAGAAATGGAACGAAGATACGAAGTGCTTTCGAAAGAAAACGTTCGTGACATACATTCTTATCATGCGTTACTGCAAAAACGGGATTCCGCCGATGTTACCGAAGAAGAGGCAATGCCCTATATCATTATCGTCATTGACGAGCTCGCTGATATCATGAGTGTGTACCCGAGGGAGTTAGAAGCTTCCATCGTGCGCCTTGCGCAAATGTCCCGCGCGGTGGGTATTCATCTTATCGTTTCCACACAACGGCCTTCGGTGGAGGTGATTACCGGGCTTATCAAAGCAAACATCACTAACCGCATTGCATTTCAGGTGGCTTCCCAAATTGACTCACGTACGGTGCTGGATCGCGCGGGGGCAGAACGATTGCTGGGGAACGGGGACATGCTTTTTGTCGCGGGGAATTCCGGGAAACCGCGCCGTATTCAGGGAGCATTTGTCTCCGAGCAGGAAATCGGACGGGTAGTGCAGTATGTCACGAGTGAATATGAGCAGCCTTTTTTTGATGTGAATATCGAGGTAGCGCAGGGGCAGAAAGAGTTGCGTTTGGGGGACAGTGAAGAGGATGATGACGATAATCTCTACGAAGAAGCGCGCGGAATCGTGGTGGAAGCAGGAAAAGCTTCGGCTTCCTATCTGCAGCGGAGATTGCGTATTGGCTACGCGCGCGCGGCACGCCTTTTAGATTTGCTGGAAGAGCGCGGCGTGGTTGGGCCGGGGGACGGTGCGAAACCGCGCGAGGTTTTGATGCGCTCCGAAGCGAAAGAATTCGGTACAGAGGCGAATTCAGCGCAAGATGACAGGGAACATGAATTTTCTGGGGAATAGTCTGTGCATTTCATTATGAGGCGTTGGCGCATTCTCGCTATAGTACTGTTACTCTTGTTTTTTGGCGGGTATGCGTTTACTCAAGCCCGCGTGTTTCTGCTTGGCCCCAGACTTTTGGTGGTTTCTCCGGAAAACAACGCCGAAGTACGCCGTGCGCGATTGGTTATATCCGGAAGTGCAAAAAACGTTGCCGCAGTACTTATTGAGGGAAGAGAGGTTGCGTTGCGCGAAGATGGAACGTTTCGCGAGTCATTGCTTCTGGCTCCCGGCTACAGTACCATTGAGATACAGGCGCGGGATAAGTTTGGCGCATCCGTGCGCGAGAGGCGCGAGGTGTTTTATGCGCCTCACTAACCCGCCCGTGTTTTTGTCTACCATTATTTGTTTATCATGTTACGTCACGCTATGGCTAAAAAAACAGGGCAGGAGAAAAAAAATATAACCGGCGGGGTGGAAGACGCGATCAAGCAGATTCAGAATCGCTACGGAGAAGGCGCTATCATGCGGCTGGGCGAAGTACGCAGAGTAAATGTAGAGGTCGTTCCAACGGGGTCTCTAAGTCTTGATATCGCGCTTGGGGTTGGGGGCATGCCTTGCGGGCGCGTTATTGAAATCTTCGGACCGGAATCCTCCGGAAAGACAACGCTTGCGTTGCATATTGTCGCGCAAGCGCAAAAGCGCGGAGGGTTATGCGCCTTTGTGGACGCGGAACACGCGCTTGACCCGGAATACGCGCGCCACATCGGGGTTTCGATTGACGACCTGTTTATTTCGCAGCCGGATAACGGAGAACAGGCGCTTGAAATTGTAGAGAGTCTCGTGCGGTCCGGAAGCATTGATGTCATTGTCGTGGACTCGGTTGCCGCACTCACGCCAAGAGCAGAGATAGAGGGAGACATGGGAGCGATACATGTCGGACTCCAGGCGCGGCTTATGTCCCAAGCATTGCGTAAGCTCACTGCCATTGTTGCTCGTACAAAAACCGTTGTTATCTTTATCAATCAAATCCGCATGAAAATCGGCGTCATGTTTGGCAATCCCGAAACCACTCCCGGAGGGAACGCGCTTAAGTTTTACTCTTCGGTGCGCGTGGAAGTGCGTCGTATTGCGCAGATAAAGAAGGGGGATGACGTGGTCGGAAATAGGACCCGCGCAAAGATTGTCAAAAACAAAGTTGCCGCGCCCTTTCGCACCGCGGAGTTTGATATTATGTACAACGAAGGCATTTCGTATGAAGGGGATGTGATTAACCTTGGCGTGAAGTATGATGTTGTAAAAAAATCCGGAGCATCCTATAGTTTTGAGGGAAAGCGGCTGGGACAGGGATATGATGCTTCCCGGCTTGCGCTTAAAGAAGACGCGGCTCTTTGTAAGCAGATTGCGGAGTGCGTAAAACAAGCGACTGCACAG
Source organism: Parcubacteria group bacterium (assembly GCA_016179715.1). Taxonomy (GTDB): domain Bacteria; phylum Patescibacteriota; class Minisyncoccia; order JACPCQ01; family JACPCQ01; genus JACPCQ01. The sequence goes on along the minus strand of JACPCQ010000047.1, from coordinate 8,348 downwards.
CATGAAGCATAGAAAATCTTAACATCAAAAGCCCCGCAGACACGGGGTTTTTGATGTTAAGAGCCGTTTGAAAACCACGGACAGGATTTCAGGACTAAATCCGGAAGTCAGCTTGTAATAAACGGTACAATGGCCATGATGCGTGCCCGCTTAATGGCGCGGGCAAGCTTGCGCTGATGCAATGAGCAGGCCCCATTATGTCGCCTCGGGACAATGCGTGAATGCGTGTCTAAAAATCGCTTGAGCATTTCAGCGTTTTTGTAATCTACGGTTTGGGTGTTGTTTGTGCAAAAGTAGCACTGTTTTTGTTCCATGAAATTGGGGGGAGCCTGTTAAAACGGTATATCATCGGGGTTGATATCTTCTTCCGGATATTCAATAGTTTCAAGCTGCTCGCCTTCAGAAGGTGAACTCTGCTGGCTTTTTGCGGGGTCAGAGGGAGTTCCCCCCACCGCCGTACCGGTACGTCGCGGGCCAAGCTGCATGCCCTCCGCGACAATTTCTGTACGCGAACGCTTATTGCCGTCTTGTCCTTCCCATGAACGCGTCTGGAGTCTTCCCTCAATGAGCACCGATCCGCCCTTGGTCAAATATTGCTGTGCCACCTCCGCAAGCCGCCCAAATAGTACAATATTATGAAATTCGGTTGCCTGCTGGCGTTCTCCCTGCGGATTTTTCCAGGTGCGATTACTGGCAACGCCAAATGTCGTTATTGATTTTCCCGAAGGCAGCGTACGAGTTTCCGGGTTACGGGTAAGGTTTCCGATAATGAATACTTTATTGAGATTCATCCCGTTAGAAGCAGTGCGCGGCCGCGTGCGCAATCTGCTAAAATTAAATCTTATAAAACATATCGGGAGCCTGATAATGCGGACAGGTGCGTTCGCGGCCCTTAACGGGATTCATGATTAATGTCTTGGGCCGTCTTGACGGCAGTTTTTTCTCCGAGAATCTCTTCTAATCGTTTGTCAATGGCTGCGATCTCTTCTTGTTTTTCTTTAGTGACCGCAACCTGCGGCGTGCGGCGTACTCTCATTCCCTTTCTTGTTTCGGGGAGTATCTTGACAAGGCCGGAACGCAGGACTTCTGTCTCTTTTTTGATTGCGCGTTCAATCTTTAAAATAGCCTCCGGTTGCGTCATAAAGCGAATCCATCCGAAGTGTGCCTGGCTTTGTTTTCTGATCGGATAGGCAATTACACGTTTTTTTGGCAGCCCGTCTTCAACAATAACCGCCCGAGTCTGCTCAATGGCATCGCGCAGAGAGCCGGCAACCCGCATTGCCCCCTCCTCGTCAAGCGTTTCGGCAAGCAGGTAACTTAATTCATAATGCGTATTTTGCTGCTCCATGGTCAGTGCCATCATAGCAGAAGAATCCTTTTGGCGCAAGGGCAGGTTATGCCGCAAATTATACCACAAAAACCCTAACACCCAAACTAAGTTTAGGTCTCATATCTTAAATCTTAAATTCAATGACATCACCGTCTTTTACGATATAGTCTCTGCCCTCAACGCGGAGTTTTCCGTGATTACGCGCCCCGGCCCATCCGCCACATGAGATAAAGTCTTCGTATGAGATGATGTGCGCACGAATGAATTTTTCCTCAAAATCCGAATGAATCGCTGTTCCCGCCGCTCTCGCATTTGTCTGCTGAATAATGGTCCATGCACGTGCCTCTTTTTCTCCTGCGGTGAAAAACGTGATAAGCCCAAGCAGCCGGTACGCGGCGCGGATAAGTTCAGGAAGCTGCGAGTGAAACCCCAGTTCTTCCTGTTCTTGCCAAGAGAGCGCGCTCATCTCCAGTTCTTCTTTTATGTCAATGAACACGTGCGGGGAAGGCAGTACCGTGATGTGTTTTGTTTCTTCAGGTTTTCCGTTAATAACATAAAGCATCGGCTTTGCGCTTAACAGCCCGAATTCTTTTGCGACATCTGCAAAAGATGCTTCAGTCGGGCGCTTTCCGGCATCCAACTCCGCCTTGAGCAGTAAGAGCTGCTCATAGGCCTTTTTTGCCTCTGCATTTCCCGACCGTGCTTCCCGTTCGCGCCTTGCCAGGGCGTGTTCCGCCGTTTCAAGATCTTTGAGCAAGAGCTCGGTGTTAATGATGTCAATGTCGCGTTCCGGCGATATCGTTCCCGCAACGTGCATCACGTCGTTTTTGTGGAACGCGCGCACAACATGTGCGACACTCTGCGTTTCGCGTATGTGCTGTAAAAACTTGTTGCCCAGCCCCTCTCCTTTATGCGCCCCCGAAACCAGTCCTGCGATATCCACGAATTCCACAACCGCTGCCACGGTGCGCGCCGACTGCGCGGTCTGCGCGAGCGCCGTGAGCCGTTTATCCGGAACCTCAACAACACCCACATTGGGGTCAATGGTGGCAAACGGATAATTTGATGTATCCACTTGTTTGCGGGTAAGCGCCTGAAAAAGAGAAGACTTTCCGACATTGGGCAGCCCGACAATTCCGATGGAGAGATTCATAAAACAAAAGGCTCTGGACTAGATGATTCACTGATTTAAGTAAGATTTGTAAAGTTTCCACAGCTCAATTTTCATCATAGCAAATGATTTTCCGTATCGCCATTCAGACTCTTTCAAATGCAGTTCAAGGTTCTTTTTGCGCTATTGAATTTAGCAAGTCCGTGTTTCATGAGGCTCCAGAAGTTCTCAATACCGTTGATGTGAACACCATTGCCCCTCGAAAATTCGTTAGGCTCTAGACCAGATCACAACTGTGATGGTCTAAAACCTCTGTAAATAGCTTGGGATATAAACAAAAAAACCACCTTCTTGGCGATTGATACAAAAAGAAAGGCGGATGTTGATACTATCTCACCGCCTTATCGAGAACCCGAGCCCTTGCCTTACTGCTATTTGCTAAAGGCCTCAGCAAATCGTGCAGCAATGTGGAGGAGCAAGGCGTCTGGCTCCATGGTGAGCGCCTGGCAGTCATCGAAATCCACGTACACCCTCAGGGCGTCTCCCTCTTCGGGAAGACAGCAGTAGTCGCAGAAGAGCTCTTCCCCTTCTAGCTCCATGAGGAGGGCCCTTAAACAGAGGACGAACTTCACGGGGAGTGAGAGGTTTTTGAGAAACATCCTCCTGTCGTCCTCATCTGTGGAGATTTTCGTCTCGGTTACTACGGCCCCATCTTGTAAGCGTACCCCCCGGAAAATCCGAACGCACTCAGCGCCGCTTTGCCGCAGGGGTCTGTGTAGATTGAGAACGAGACCAAAGCTTCCTCCCCGGGGCAACCTATAGTGGCTTGTCCAGCCCTCACCGCACCACTTGAAGAATTCCTCGAACGTATCACCCCATAACCTCTGTTTTGTGTAGTGGCTCTTACTCCAGAAAAGAGTACCCACCTCACCAAGGGAGATTGGCTCTTTCATCGCCACTGATTCCAGCATATCTTGCATACGCTCTCTGTTCCCAAATTGAGCACCTTCCGATCGTGTAAAGACTTGCATGCATTCACCTCCTCTCGGTTGCTTGAAGGACTAACTTTTTCTGCCCAAAGCCTACCATTTTCGTACTAAAAAGCAAGAGAGGGCTAAGCTCTTCTTATGAACGCTAAGCTGGCGTAGGAAGCTTGATCTTGAACTCAAAAGGTGTCAGCCCTTCACCTTTTTTCAAAGGGCGAAGGGTCAACCCCTTGCCTTTTTCATGTCGGGTTGTGTTCCAACGATACCGATGGAGAGATTCATAAAAAAGTGACAATGCCAAAAACAGATGGCGTATGCGCCTGTGTGACGGCTTTATGGTAAACTAATACGTAATGAATATCAACGCGGCTATCTTTCGGCGGTATGATATCCGGGGCATATATCCGGAAGAACTCAATGAACACGCGGTTGAGGCAATTGCGCGGGCATTTGTGCGGCTACTCGCCGAACGCGGGATGGCGGGGCCGGTGATTGTAGGCAGGGACGTGCGCACTTCTTCCGAGTCGCTTGCGCATTCCTGTACCCGTGCCCTGCTCTCTGCGGGTGCCGCCGTATATGATATTGGCGTGGTGACGACTCCACTTTTACATTTTGCGGTGGGGACGACACCGGATGCGGCGGGAGGCATTATGATTACCGCTTCTCACAATCCGGCCGAGTATAACGGAATGAAATTTCTTTTGCGCGGCGTGCATCAGCTTTCCTACGAGAATGGGATTTCACAGATGCAGAAAATGACCACAGGAGGCACGGCGTTAGCATTGCCGAAAGGCGTGGAGAAGGGGGCTGTTAATCCTTGCGACTATTTTCCCGCTTACAAAAAATTCTTGTGCGCACACGCGCATGTACAAAAAAAGGTAAAGGTGGTTGTGGATGCCGGCGGAGGTTCTGCGGGGAAGTTTTTGCCAGCAGTGTTATCGTGTATGAATGTTGAGCATGTGCCGCTTTTTTTTGATGCGGATGGTACTTTTTCCGCTCATCCTCCCAATCCGCTTCTTCCGGAAGCGCAGGCCATACTGTCAAAAGCAGTCCAAAATGAAAATGCAGATTTCGGCGTGGCGTTTGACGCTGATGCGGACCGTATTGTGGCGGCGGATGAATGCGGCAAGATTGTCGCCCCGGACATTCTTGGACTTCTCTTGGCTGATGCGCTTACAGAGGAAGGAGAAGAGGTTATTGCGGATGTGCGCGTCACTCACACGTTACGGGAACTTATGAGGGAAAAGCGGGGAAACGTATACGTCTCGCGGGTCGGTACGACATATATAAAGGAATTTATGCAGCAGCGCAACGCGCGTTTCGCGTTTGAATCAAGCGGGCATTATTATTTTCGGGAATTTTTCGGCGCTGATTCCGCGCTGCTTGCATTCATGCACCTTGTGAATATCGTTTCGCGCTCAAGGCAGCCGTTGGGCGAGCTCATTGAAAAATTCAAAAAAACCGCGCAATCAGGCGAGAGGAATTTTACAATCCGAAACTGGGACGCGCTCGCAAAAACCATCCGGGAAACCTACCGCGACGGCACGCAATCGTTCATTGACGGCATCACGGCGGAATATGCCGACTGGTGGTTTAACATCCGCCCCTCCGCAACCGAGCCGCTGGTACGCGTAAACATTGAGGCGCGCACTCCCGAACTGCTGCGGCAAAAAGAAAAAAAACTGGAAGAAACGCTCTTACTGCATGAGCGCAAGGATATCTAACCCAGCCCCATTTTTTCTTTGACAGTTTGCAGGGTTTTTTCTGCAAGCGGGCGGATGCGTTCCGCGCTCTCCCGCACAATGGATTCTATCGTACGCTCGTCAGAACGCAATTCTTTGTAGCGCGCTTGCAGCGGCTCCAGATGTCTGATGAGCAGGTCCGCAAGCGCGTTTTTGAGTTCCGCATATCCCTTTCCGGAAAATTCACGCTCAATATCCGCGCGCTTGCGCGCACTGAATTGTTCGTAGATAAGCAAGAGGTTGTATATTCCCGGACGGGTAGCGTCAAACCGTATTTCATTCCGGGAATCGGTCGCGGCAGACATAATTTTTGCGCGGATTATTTTGGGCGAATCCAGCAGTGAAACGGCATGTTTTGCTCCCCCGGAGCTCTTGCTCATCTTTTTGGCGGGATTATCCAGCCCCATAATACGGCTGCTCTGTGCCGGCACCACCGCCTTGGGCAGTACGAAAGTTTCCCCATATGTGTTGTTGAAACGCTGTGCGATATCGCGCGCAAGTTCCACATGCTGCTGCTGGTCTTCGCCTACCGGCACGAGGTCGGTGCGGTACAGAAGAATGTCGGCTGCCATCAGCGCGGGATAATCAAACAAGCCGACACTCACACGTTCTTTATTTGCAGAAGATTTTTCTTTGTATTGGATCATGCGCTCCATCCATCCCATGGGCGTGATGCAGTTTAGAATCCATGCAAGCTCCGCATGCGCGCTGATGTGGGACTGGACGAAGACGGGCGAGTGTTGCGGATTGATTCCTGCCGCAAGAAGCAGCGCTGCGACTTCGCGTATTTTATTGCGAAGCGTTTTCGGGTCTTGCGGGACGGTGATGGCGTGCAGGTCCACAATGCAAAAGATATTGTCAAACCGGTCCTGCTCATCAACCCAGCGTTTGATTGCGCCCAAGTAATTGCCAATGTGGACGTTTCCGCTCGGCTGGATCCCCGAGAAAACTCTTTCTTTTTTTGAAGCGGGCATGTCTTATTGTACTATGTTTTTTCTCCTGTCGGAAGAGGAAGATTTTGCTCTCATCTCCCCGGCTGAAGCGCCTTGACAATAAAAATAGCGTTGTGGTATCTTGGGGGTTATCGCATATGCCTGCATCTTTCCTGAATATTGTTCAGGTTGTTGTTTCTTTGTGTCTCATCGTTGTAATCCTGCTTCAACGCCGCGGCGCTGGGTTATCTACGGCGTTTGGCGGCTCGGGGGGCGGCTATTATACGCGGCGTGGTTTTGAGCGCACGTTGTTTATTGCTTCCATCATCATTGGAATCTTGTTTTTATTGCTTGCATTGCTCCAGCTTCTCGTCTAGATTCTGACTCTATATTTGTGAAACGTTTTCAACGATTGTTTGTATTTGTGTCTACAAAACCTATTGCGGCGCTTAGCGTATTGCGTTATGTTGCGCGACGACTGCCTTTTCGCGAAAAGATTGCCTTTCTGTTTTTGGTGTTTTTATTGGCATTCAGCGTTTTTGGCATTATCGTCGGAGTAAACCGATTATATGCCAAAGAGGTGCCGGCCGAAGGCGGGTCCTTTACCGAGGGAATTATCGGAACTCCCCGCTTTATCAACCCGCTGATTGCAATCTCCGACAGCGATAGGGATCTTACTGCGCTTGTGTACTCCGGTCTGTTGCGTCCGGACGGCAGCGGCGGGCTTATCCCGGATCTTGCCGAACGATATGAAATTTCCGAAGACGGCATGACTTATACGTTTACTATCAAGGAGAATGCATTATGGCATGACGGCTATCCGGTCACAAGCGACGACATCCTCTTTACTATACGTGAGGCGAAGAATCCGGCGCTTAAGAGTTCGAAGCGGGCAAACTGGGAAGGAGTTGAGGTGGAGAAGGTGGATAACCGCGTAATACGTTTTCTCTTGCGGCGTCCCTACGCACCGTTCTTAGAAAACGCAACCTTGGGCATTCTGCCCAAACATCTTTGGGAGGGAGCGGCCGCGGAACAGATGGCGTTGAGTGAATTTAATATACGCCCGATAGGTTCGGGGCCGTATAAGGTGCAGAAGGTCGTGCGAAATTCCTCCGGTATCATCACCTCGTATGTACTTGCTGCCAATGAGCAGTTCCTGTTGGGGAAGCCTTTTGTTAAGCGCATCGCGCTGAAGTTTTATCCATCCGAAGACGAGCTCATCGCTGCCTATAAGAATGGTTTTATTGACAGCGCAAGCTCTATTTCCCCGCAGCGAATCAACGAGGTGCGCAAAAAAGGGAGTGTATTATCTGCGCTGAATCTCCCGCGCGTGTTTGCGGTCTTTTTGAATCAGAATACCGTCCCTGCTTTTGCAGAGCTCGCGGTGCGAAAAGCGCTGGTGCGCGCGGTTGATAGGGAGAAGGTTGTTGCCGAGGTGTTTTCCGGATACGCGACCCCGCTTTCCGGTCCCGTACCGCCGGGTACATTCGGCGCGCTTGAACAGGAAAATCCCACAGTGCCGGACGTGGACGATATCCGCGCATCATTGAAAAAAGCAGGATGGACGTTTAATGAGAAGCGGGGAGTGCTGGAGAAAATTACCCGAGGCAAAGAGCCGGTGGAGCTCTCTTTCTCTCTCGTGACCTCAAATGCTCCGGATTTGGTACAGACTGCCCAATTGCTGAAGTCAGCATGGGAGCAGTTAGGCGCGAAGGTGGCTGTGCGCGTCTTTGAACTGGGAGATTTGAATCAGCGTGTTATTCGTCCGCGTGAATATGACGCGCTGCTTTTTGGAGAAGTGGTCGGGCTGGATCCGGACCCGTTTGCGTTTTGGCATTCATCCCAGCGAAATGATCCGGGGTTAAACATCGCACTATATACAAATATCACCGTTGATCGCTTGCTTGAAGCGGCGCGTTCGGATACCGACCTGGAGGAGCGCAGAGTGACTTACGAAAAATTTCAGCAGGAAGTGCGCAAGGATGCTCCCGCAGTGTTCTTGTACTCCCCCCAGTACCTCTACGTGTTGCCGGAGCGCATTCGGGGCGTAGCGGTATCTGCAATAGCTGTTCCGTCCGATCGCTTCGCGCAGATATACCGTTGGTTTATTGACACACGCAAAGTCTGGCCGATATTTATTCCAAAAAACAAGGAGCGAAGCGACTATGTTTTTTGAGAACCCGCCAAAGGCGTTGTAAGCGCGACCGTGACCGCCACACCGGAGCCGAAGGCGAGTTGACCCGACCG
>JACPCQ010000039.1 GCA_016179715.1 Parcubacteria group bacterium | reverse complement strand
AAATATAATCATAGGCATGCAAACACCTAAATCTCAAAACGAGCAAAACGCATAATGCGAATGTTTTCTCCAAACTTCTGAATGGCCTCGTTCACATACTCGCCGACGGTAAGGTTTTGGTCCTTGATATATTCCTGCTCCAGAAGTGTCATCGCCTTTTTGTAGCGCTCCATCTTTCCCTCAATAATTTTGGTCATAACGCCTGCCGGTTTTTGCACCGTCCGCACTTCTTCGTTTACCACTATGCGCAACTCGGCAAGCGTCTCTTCCGGAATATCTTCGGGTGCAACAAAGCGCGGCGCCGTCGCGGCAATGTGCATTGCAATATTATGCACAAACTCTTGAAATTCTTCATTTTTTGCCACGAAGTCCGTCTCGCAACGCACCTCAACCAGTGCGCCGATACGTTGATTGGAATGTTTATAGACACCGATAACACCCTCGGCGACGGAACGCCCCGATTTTTTTTCGGCAACGCGTTTCCCTTCCTTACGCAAAAAAAGCAGCGCTTTTTCCCAATCTCCACCGGCCGCCTCCAGCGCTTTTTTACATGCCATAACTGACATGCCGGTCTGGTCGCGGAGTTTTTTAATCTCTTCGGTCATTATATTTTTTCCCGTCGTCAAAAGGTGCTGTAAAATTGCCCTATTTAGAGCATTCGCTCCGCACCAGTCGTCGCGTCCGGAACCGCGGACGCTATCTCTGATGCAGCCGAACCCAAGTTTGACGCGGCCGCCCCGCCCTCTTTATACGCAGCAACAATGCGTTTGAGCAAATATTCTACGCTGCTTGGCGCAGCATCGTTACCCGGGATGGGATAAGAAACCTGGGAAGGATTGCAATCTACATTAACAATAGCGACAACGGGTATGCGCGTGCGCACTGCTTCCCGCACCGCAGTGCGGTTCTCTTCGGCATCCACCACTACCAAGGCGGCGGGAAGCTCGCGAAGCGTTTCAATACCGCCAAAGTGTCGCTCCAATCTGCCAGCCTCCCGATCAAGCTCCACCCGCTCTTTTTTTGTATAGCGGGCAAGTTCACCCGATTCTTTCTGTTTCTTGAGCGTAATTAGTCTATCAACGCGGCTTCTTATTATCTTAAAATTGGTCAGTGTGCCGCCCAGCCAGCGTTCAGTAACATAGGGCATATTGATCTCTCGGGCAGCTGCTTCAAGAAGAGCGTTAAGCGAAGGTTTTGTCGCAACAAAAAGTACGGTACGCTGACTTTTTCCCAAGTCAGTTAAAAATTGCAGCGCGCGCTGTAACGCCACGCGTACTTTAACCAAATCAAATATCTCGATATTGTTGCGCACTCCGAAAAGATACGGCGCCATTTTGGGGTGCCGGCGGCTGCGTGAGTAACCAAAATGCACGCCTGCCCGAAACATTGCCTCCAGTTCCGTATCTGCCATTTCAGCAGCCGTCGCAGTGGCTGATTCCTTTTGTTCTACGGTTTCCCGCTCCTCATCAGTTTCCTGCTCTTCAGCCGATGCAAACTCATTCACGGATTCCTCCGGTATTTCTTTTTCTTTTTCTTTTACTTGCTCGGTTTCCAACATAATCTGCAGTATAACAGAGTAATTTTTAAAATCAAGTACAGTCTCTTGCGCCCTTAAGAAAAACGCGCTATAATGCGGTTGCGTGCGTAATATTCCACCGTAACACAGCGCGACACAATCAATTTATGAAAAAAGACATCCATCCGGAATATCATACCGATGCAGTTATTTCTTGTGCGTGCGGAAACCGCATTACCGTAGGGTCCACCCGAAAAGAGACCGCGGTGGAGATTTGTGGCGCGTGCCACCCCTTCTACACCGGAAAAGAAAAGCTGATTGACACGGCTGGCCGTGTAGAACGATTTGAACGCAGACGGGCTGCGACAAAGGCGAAGTATGCCTCCACGCCCAAAAAGGCTCGCGGCACAAAAGCGAAGACGACAGCGAAATCAAAAAAATAAAATTGTCGCTGTACGGGTTCTATGAATATTTTTTCCCCGGACCATGCCGAGCTCAAGGCAGAATATCAAACGCTTGGACAGGATCTTGCCGATGGTAACTGGACAAAGGAGCGGGCTGAACGGTTCGGTGTTCTCGCAAAAATCAGCAGGCTTATTGAACAACACGAAAAATTGGAGCAGGAACTCCGGGATTTAGATGCGGTTGCGGCAGACCCATCGCTTAAAGACATCGCGTCACAGGAACGGGATACCACAAAACTTAAATTAGAACAGACCGCACGGGCCATTCAGGCCTTGCTCGCTTCCCCGCAAAAAAGCGCAGCAGACCCGCAAGATATTATCGTAGAAATCCGCGCAGGAGCCGGAGGGGAAGAAGCGGCGCTCTTTGCCGCAAATCTTGCGGCAATGTATCGCTCCTATGCGCAACAACAACACTGGAAAATAGAGCTGATAAATGAATCCCCGAGCGAGGTTGGGGGCTACAAAGAAATTGTTTTTCGCATATCCGGAAAAGAGGCATACACAAAATTAAGATTTGAGTCCGGCGTACATCGCATCCAACGCGTTCCCGTAACAGAAAAATCGGGCCGTATTCACACCTCAACCGCATCGGTTGCCATTCTTCCGGAATACTCGGAGATAGAAATAGAAATCAGACCGGAAGATTTGGAAATTACGTTTAGCCGTTCCGGAGGAGCGGGCGGACAAAACGTCAATAAGGTGGAAACGGCGGTGCGCGTTTTGCATAAACCCACCGGGATTGTTGTGCGTTCGCAGAGCGAGCGTTCACAAATGCGCAATCGTGAACAAGCGCTCGCCATTCTCAAGGCAAAACTGGCGGAAGCTGAACGCGAAAAAGAAACGCGCTCTCAAGCAAGCTCCCGCAAAGAGCAGATCGGCACACAAGACCGTTCAGAAAAGATACGCACCTATAACATACTGCAGGATCGCGTTACCGACCACCGCATCAAACAATCATGGCACGGCATTGAACGCATCCTTGCGGGAAACATTGAACCCATTGTCGAAGCATTACGACAAACAACCAAGCACTAAAAAGCAATAACCAAGATACAAGATACAATAACCAAACAATAACCAAGTACCCAATACTCAAGACACCTTTTGGTTATTTGGTGATTGATTATTGAAATTTGTTTGGTTACTTATCCTGAGTCCGGTCGAAGGATTGTATCTTGGTTATTAACTCTTAGTTATTGAGTCAGGATATCTATCTGTTTCTGATATTTGTCCGCAAGCGCCATCACATCATCTCCGTAAAAAGCATAGGCAGGCTTTTGCCAATTAGAGCCGGCAAGATACCGAAGCGCCGCTCTGCGCTCTGCGGTGTAGGTTCCGGCCGCGGCTCCGTTATCGCGAAGCAGTAAGGCAGACGCGGTAAACGCGTCAAGAGGATCCCAGGGACTCGGCGGGTTATGCCCTGTCGCTTTTGCAACGAGGTCCTCATATAGCATCCATGTGGTAGGAATAAATTGCGCCGGGCCCATTGCTCCCCCGCAGTACCCGTACCATGCCTTGCGCGAGACCGGCATGACGTCCGGATTCAAACCGAGTCTATCGGTAATTTCTACAAACGCTTCGCGTTGTTTCGCGCAACGTGAATGTGAGAGGTCTTCCTTCCAGTTTCCCGTACCGATGTTCGCTCCCAGATTGGACTCCTCCGCAATGACGCCCAGAATAAACGCGGGGCGCACTCCGGTCTTTTCGGACGCGAGGTTGGCAAGTTCCAGCGCCTTCTCAAAAGGAATATCGGGGGAGCCTACAAGTAAGAAAAGTTCACCGCGGATAGCTGCGGCATCTTTTTTGCGGGCAGTAAGGATTTTTTGATATTCACGTTCCTGCCCTTTTGTCGCTTCCAATAATCGCTGTTTTGAGCGCTCATCTTCCTCCATGCGCTGCCGTTCAAGTTCCTGAATAGCGCGCAGTTCCAGCTCTTCTCCTCTCCGCTGGCGCAGTTCTTCCTGTTCTGCTTCCGTGTTTTTTTTCACCGTCCGAATTTCCTCAAACGAGTCCTGTACGGCTCTCTGGATAGAGTCAAACGCATCCAAATCAATAAAAAAATCAGAAAGCTCGTCATAGGTCAACAGCGCCTCCACTAATGATGTGCTGTCAATCTCGTTGACGCGCCGCAACAGTTCGCCAAGCGAATCTTTTTCGCGGCTGATTTTTGCAAGCAGCCCGCCAATTTTTTCCGAGCGCGTCTGAATTCCGGATTCCAGCTGCTTGATGGTAAGCTCGCGCTGACGAATTGCGAGTTTCGCTTTCTGAATACGCGCGTCAAAAATAGCAATATCGCGCTCTAGGGTAGTTGCCTCGCGCTGTTTATCGGCGATAATCAATTCAAAACCGGAAATCTGCCCCTCAAGTGCTTGCAGCTCCTGTTCCAGCTGCAATTTACGCTGGAGAACCAAATCTGTTTCTGATGTCTCCGCATGCGCAGTGGGAAGAAAACCAATAGACGCAATGGTCAAAAAAAAGAACAATAAAAAAACTCCCGGTAACACGGAAGAAGGCACGGCAAAAATATCACGCCGCAGTATCGTAACAAATTTTTCAACACACCAACCCTCCTTCATTATCCTATTATAGCAGGTTTCAAAAAAGAGAGGGAACCGAAAAAAAGAGAATTCCGGAAAGGAAAGATTATTCTTTTGCCGATTTCGGCGATGTTGATTTTGGCGAGCTCCCCTCTGTTTCTCCTTCCGTCTCTTCTTTCTTCTCCTTCCCCACCACTTCAATATCTGCGATGGTGCGTTCTGTTTTTGCCTCTTCCTCAACTCGGGGAGGTTCAGCCAACACAACGACTTCGGTTGCATCCAGTTCGGCAGATACGCCGTCGGGCAGCGCAAGGTCTCCTACAGAGATTTGGTCATCAAACGTTGCAAGCGATGAAATATCCACCGTTATTTCATGCGGCAAATCTTTCGGAAGCGCCTCCACCTCAATTTCACGCAGCACCTTTACAAGCACCCCGCCAAGCGCCTTTACCACGGGCGCCTCGCCTGAAAAGACGAGCGGCACGGTTGCGACAATGGGCTTATCCATCCGTACCGCAAGAAAATCCGCATGAATCGGCTCTCCTTTCACCGCATCCATTGCCACATCTTGTATTAAGACATTTTTCTTCCCTTCCGGAGTGTCAAGCTCAATAATAGTGGACTCCCCCGCCGCTTTCCACACCTTTCCAAACTCTTTTTCCGACACCCAAAAAGGCCGGTTTTCCTCTCCCGCGCCATAGCA
>JACPCQ010000038.1 GCA_016179715.1 Parcubacteria group bacterium | reverse complement strand
TGTGAATTCCGGGAATGTTGTAGCGCTGGTTGAGGCGCTTGAAACGGCGGCGAGAGATGCGGGGGTTGACTTGAGTATCAGGGATGCGCGACTTCCGGAAGACAAGCGTGACGGTACGCTGAACATAACACTGCTCGCTCGGGGCAGTTTTCGCGACATTCTGCACTATATACAGTTGCTGGAGCTGATACCGTACCAGTTACAGGTGGCAGACATGCGCCTGTTGCATGTTGAAGGAGAGCGCGCGTTCCCGTGGGAGGGACGCCTACAGCTTCGCATATTTAATTATGTAGGAAAGTTATAATATATGCGTCAAGAGCCGGAACAACAATCTGTTTTTGCGTGGGAAAAAGATCTCGGGCAAATACTCCTGCGCCGCTGGGATGCGGCGATGTATATTTTTTTCCTGCTGTTGTTTGCCCTCTTTCTCTTTTCCGGCTTTTTGTTTTATTGGCTGGTGTTACGTGAGGACAGACAAGCCGTCCCTTCCGAGACTGCTCCTGCGGTTACCATAAATCGGCAGGAATTGAGTACGATTATTGACGGGTTGGAAGCAAAAGCGGAGCTTTTGGAACAACGCCGGAATGAAAAGCCGGACATCACTGACCCGTTTTGACTTTGCTGTTTTCTCTCTTTTTGGCTATATTGGATGGGATATGACGGACTTTTCGTGCCTGCCGGCAGGCAGGCCTGCCGTCGTCCTGCCTCGGTAGTTCAATGGACAGAATAGGGGTCTTCTAAGCCCTAGATGGGGGTTCGATTCCCTCCCGAGGCACCGCGTAGGAAAGGTCAAATACTCGCGGCGCGGAACGCGCCGCTCGGCGACCAAATCGTACGGATTCTTGGGCTCAAAACGGAACCGGCGGTTTTCGATGGGAAAAGAAATTTTTAATCATTTTGTAATTAAACATATGAATGTTGTTCAAAAAGCATACAAAATATTTTGGCCAGTTTTTATAATTATCTTTGTTGCTGTTACAATAGTTGTTGGTAAAATTATATTTGATTCATTTTATCCTGCAATTTCCAGTGGTTATAAACCGACATTAATCCTACCCAAATTCTCTGGCGAACCAAATAAAATCTCTGACGCGGAACGATATGGATACATCATTTCTGATGAAATTTGGTCTGGAGAAATTCGTGTAACCGGAGACATCATTGTTCCTAAAGGCGTAACGCTTACAATAAAACCCGGGACAACAGTTTTGGTGGATGCTAATAGTGATAAAGAGAATTTAATGACCTTGTCCTTCTGGAAAAAAGACGGGTTATATCTTGGAGAAGGACGTGATCAGTATATTCACCAAGGCGAACCGTATAGAAACGAACCGAATCATATTACTATTTGGGTTGCGGGGACACTTTACGCAGTTGCAACGGATGACGAGAAGATTGTTATTAAATCAAATAGCCAAAACCCCGGAAGATATGATTGGAATACTTTACATATTGAGAACGGCATTATCTCTTATGCTGAAATAAGAGACTATAGAGCAATGGATCTTGGAACAGGTTCAAAATTGACTAATAGTGAATTGCACAATGTCGGCGAATGCCCGATTTGTATTAGTGACAGCGAAAACATTTTAATTGACAGTAATTGGGTTCATGATTCCGGTCACGAAATAGTTGATAACACCAGAAGTTCTCCCACAATTATTAATAATCATTTCGGACCAAGTCCGCAATTTTTAAATCCGGGAGGACATACTGCCGGTTGGGGAGGTCTCATTGTGGGTAGTGGATTCCCAACGATAAAGGGGAATGTTATAGAGGGGTTTAATGATGCCGTATCATTTTTTGACAAGGCCAGTTACGATGTGCTTGCTGATGGTGTGATTAAAAACAATACCTTTAAAGATAATATAGAGAATGTGGTGCTGAATTTAAACCCTGATTAATTGTCAAACCTGCCTGCCGGCAGGCAGGGAAAAACTTGTCCCGATTTTGTATGAGCGAAGCGAATATACAAGATCAAGGATCCTCAACAGCGAAGCTGTCGGGAAAATTGTCACCCGCCTTCGTTCCGTCGTCGCTATTGGTATTGCCCGAGCGTTTGCGACAGGGGCGCATTTTAGCGAGGTTATTCATGACCCTCGTTTCTCTCCTCAAGAATACTCTTCTCCGAAAGAATATGTTATTGCGAAGGGGAAAGGAGGCCAGACGGTCATCAACCATTTTTACGAAAAACTTTTACTTCTCAAAAACAGGATGAATACCCGGACTGCCAAGAATCTTGCAGACGGACGCCATCGTTTTATGGAAGAATATCTAAAAAGATTTTTTTGGGAATGGGACGGAAAGGTCTGAACAGTTATCCACAGGTATCTTTTTTCCGTCTGTGTTCTACAATGAGGACAAGGATCATTTTATGATCGGTGGGGTAGTGTCGACCTCGCCTTCTTACGCCGTCTCGGCGCCATCGGTGTTAGAGATGGCAACGGCAATGGCAAAGAAAAAGAAAGCAAAGAAGAGATAGTCTTCACCAAAACGACCCGACAAATTGTCGGGTCGTTTTGGTGAGTATTCCTTGCGCCTTTGTCAGCGCTTTCGCACAAAAACAAACCGCGGTCCATGATAGCTGTTCTCCGGCCGGTCTATCACTTCCGCAAACATATTTGCCGGCCGGGCGTACAGCGCGTGTCTTCCATAGAGCGCCTG
Organism: Parcubacteria group bacterium; assembly: GCA_016179715.1. Lineage (GTDB taxonomy): Bacteria > Patescibacteriota > Minisyncoccia > JACPCQ01 > JACPCQ01 > JACPCQ01. Next base: position 2,615 of record JACPCQ010000038.1, on the reverse strand, counting down.
GTACAAAACAAGCTCCTCTCCGGTTTCGGAGTGTGTTGCAGTTCCGATAACTTTATATAGTTTTCCCTTGAAGTGCCGGTAGATGCCCGGCATGATTTTTTTCATAACCGGATGGAACATGCTCTATTCTACAGTAACGCTCTTTGCCAGATTTCGGGGTTTGTCCACGTCGCATCCGCGAAGGACGGCAATATGATAGGCAAAAAGGTACAGCGGCAAGGCGGTAAGCAGGGGAGAAAGCATCTCCAGCGTGCGCGGGATAAAGATGCAGTCGTCCGCCAATGACGCAAGTCGCCGGTCTCCCTCGGTGCCGATCGCGATGACCCTTCCGCCGCGTGCGCGGATTTCCTCAATGTTGGAGAGCACTTTTTCATACACGCTGTCGGAGGGCGCGAGCACAAAAGACGGGCAACGCTCGTTTATAAGCGCGATTGGCCCGTGCTTCATCTCGCCGGCCGGATACCCCTCCGCATGAATATAGGAAATTTCTTTGAGCTTCAGCGCTCCTTCCATCGCGGCGGGCCAGTTGTATTTTCTTCCCAAGTATAAAAAGTGTTCGGTATCGGCGTATGTTTTTGCGATTGCCGCAATTGCCGGTTCAAGCGCGAGCACACGAGCCGCTTTTTGAGGCAGCAGCGCAAGCTCTTTTGCGATGCGCGTGCCGAATACAAAAGAGAGATTATGCTGTCGCCCGAGCCAAAGCGACAAGAGCGTGAGCACGGTCAATTGCGACACGAATGCCTTGGTGGAGGCGACGGCAATCTCCGGTCCTGCATGGTTATAAATACCCGCATCGGTTTCGCGCGCGATGGTACTGCCTACCACATTGACGATACCAAGCGTCAAGACGCCCTTGGCTTTTGCCTCGCGTAATGCCTCCAGCGTGTCGGCAGTTTCTCCGGACTGCGAGACAACCAGCAATGCATCTCCTTCCTGAAAGATCGGTTTATGATAGCGAAACTCGGAGGCATGCTCCACAACTACCGGAATGCCCGCGTATTCTTCCAGCATGTACCGGCCAATGAGTGCGGCGTAATATGATGTTCCGCAGGCGGCAATAATAATGCGGCGCACGGCGCGCAATTTATCGGCAACCGCCTCAATTCCTCCGAGCTTTGCGTTCCCTTCTTCCAGAAGCAGGCGGCCTCGGGATGAGTTCTCAATCACTTGCGGCGCCTCAAAAATTTCCTTGAGCATAAAGTGCGGGAATCCGTCTTTTTGGGATTCTTCGATGTCCCACTCTATCTGGTCAATGGCGCGTTCCACCGGCTCCCGGTCCAGCGTGGTGATGGTGTACCCGTCCGGCTTCAGGATGCCGATTTCGTTGTCGTGCAGGTACACCACCTGCTTGGTATGCTTGATGATGGCCGAGGCATCTGACGCGATAATGTACTCCCCTTCGCCCACGCCGATAAGCAGCGGCGAGCCGCGGCGCGCAACAACAATTTTGTCCGGATCATCCAGCGCGAAGACGGCAATGCCAAACGTGCCTTTTATGTGATGCGCGGTCTGTGCAATCGCGTGTTCAAGCGTCGTTCCCGGCTCGCCCGAAAAATGCTGTTCAATGAGATGTGCAAGCACTTCGGTGTCGGTTTGTGAAGAGAAGCGGTGCCCTTCACGCTCCAGCGCGGAACGGATGAATGCATGATTTTCTATGATACCGTTATGTACGAGGAAAATACGGCTGTGGCAGTCGGTATGGGGGTGCGCGTTTGCTGTGGTTGGCGTCCCGTGTGTTGCCCAACGGGTATGTCCGATGCCAAGAGTCGTCTGGCCTTTTAACTTTCCCGAGCGCAGGTCTTCCTGGACTGCCTGCTCAAGGTCCCGAATACGGCCGACAACCTTTTTCTGATATGAGGCGTCTTCATCCAGTATAGCGATTCCACCGGAGTCGTATCCGCGGTACTCCAGCCGTTTTAACCCGTCCAGTATGATGGGAAGCGCTGACTGTTTTCCGATATATCCCACAATGCCGCACATAGGATTTATGCTCTCTTTCTTTATATAACCGCAGTGCGGCAGTTTTTGTTTAATTGTTTTTTGTGAAGCACGCGTAAGTATGCCGGCCGCTTTATGTCAAAGCGACCGGCTACTTTCTCCCGCCCCTATTCGGGCGTGGAGATTCCGAGGAGGATGAAGAGGTGGTGAAGCAGACTTTCCGAACACACCTTGGCAAAAGCTTCCTTGGCCCCGTTTTGCAAGAAACTGCCGGAGGAAACTTCGCTGCAATGTCTGTGCTGTAACTCACCTTCCTGTGTCACACTCCAGCAGACCTCCCAGGCATCTCCCGGGACAGTACAGACAGAAAGTGTGAGACAGCGATTGCCATTCCATGCGGATGCCCGGAGTTTTTTTTCGGTCACATCAAGGTGGTTCAGTTCCAGCGTCTTTCCCCCCTCCTCACTTACCCAAGAAGGAAATGGTTCCATTTCCATTCTCCTCTGTGAAGGGATTCTTTGTGCATTATATCATGTTTTTTGAAAAAGGGGAGAGAGAATCACCCGCAGTGGTTTTCACTGCGGGTGACGGGTTCCTTGTCGGCATGCCTTCTCCGACGCTAGGGCGCGGTGTGAGGTTGTTTACGGGCGCGTTGTCCCAGATAACGCAAGGCGCGC
>JACPCQ010000037.1 GCA_016179715.1 Parcubacteria group bacterium | reverse complement strand
CCGGCGCATACGTTTCTTTTCCGGTAATTCCGGAAAAAGCAGAGCCGCTCCCTTCGGTGCCATAGTTCTTGGAGAGTGAACCTCATTAGAAAAGGTGGGGCCCCAAACCTCTCCCTTTCTCGTTTATGGGGCATCCCTATTCGGAGTGGAAAGCCGGCAACATGTCGGCTTTCTTTATGGAGTAGAAGTGAGTTTTGCCTTCGACAAGAAGCGTTCTATAATAAAGAATAGAGAAGAGACGAGAGCGCGCCTTGTCGGGATGAAAAAAGTTGCGCGTTGTAACACAGAAAAACACATGCGGCTTTCATTACCACAGCATTATTTTGACGGTAACATCAGGCGGGGGTTCGTTTCGCTTTTTACCGCTCATATCATTACGATGATTGCGGGCGGTTTGCTCGGCATTTTTTTGCCGATTTTTTTATTTACGCTTTTTGATAATAGTCTTGAGTATACCGTTGCGTATTTCGGCGTTGCCAGTCTTTCGTATGTGTTAGCGGTCGCGTGGGGGATGCGATTTTTGAACCGGTTTGGTTTTCACCGGGCGCTCATCACGAGCGTGTTTTTTGGCGCCGCGTTTTACGCAATCTTTAATTTTATGGAGCCGAATACGGCACGCGTGTTTGTTCCGCTCTCGCTTGCGGCATTGCTGTTTTATCGGATGCTTTACTGGGTGCCGTATCATGTGAATTTTGCAAAGTTTACCGACCGGAAAAACCGCGCGCGGGAGATGAGCGTACTCATTGCGGCAAGCCAGACCATCGGCGTGTTTATTCCGATTATTGCCGGCCTCATCATTACGCGTTTTAGTTTTGACGTGCTGTTTGTGCTTGCGATGATGCTGTTTCTGGTTTCGGGGATTCCGTATCTGACCATTCCGCGTACAAACGAAAGCTTTGGCTGGAGTTATCGTGAGACATGGCGGCAGTTTTTTTCGCGGGAGCGGAGGGCTCATGTTTTGGCGTTTGGGGCGCTGGGTGCGGAGAGTATCGTGGGGTTAACCGTATGGCCGATTTTTTTATTTACGCTTTTTCACGGAAATTATTTTACCGTGGGCGCTGTTTCCACGCTTATTATCGGCGTGACGGTTATTTTACAACTTGCGCTGGGTAAGCACATTGACCGGCGGGTGTCCGGTGAGAAAATCATGCGGATGGGCAGCGCGGGATATGCGGTTGGCTGGATACTGAAGATGTTTGTAGCGACCGCTTTCCATGTTTTTATTGTCGGCGCATATCACAGTATTGCGCGCATCTTTCTCAACACCCCGTTTAGCGCGCTCACGTATGATATTGCCGCAGACCAGGGGCACTATGTGGACGAGTTCACGGTCATTCGGGAAATGGCAATCAATCTAGGAAAGGCACTGATGGTGACGGCTATTATTGCGGTTTCATCTTTTGCCGCAATTCAGTGGACGTTCGTGCTCGCGGCCGCTTCGGCAGTGTTGTTGAATCTACTGCATGCCGAATATGCAAACCTCGCAAGATACGCTGTATATTACTCGTTTTTTTTGACCGCGTCTCGCTCGAAGTTTTGCAATCTCGCGACGAAAGCATTTTTGAGATGGGTTCTTCCCAACATGCACAAAGAATTTGATTATAATCAAATTACCGAGCAGATTTTCCTCGGCACGAACATGTGCTGTCACCTGCATTATTCTGAAGAACTCCTGAATCAAGGGGTGATTGCCGACATTAGTCTTGAAAAGGAGCGCGTTGATGCTCCTTTCGGTGTGGACTATTTTCTCTGGCTGCCTGTTGCAGACCACGAGGCGCCGACGCTCAAACAAATAAAATTGGGCGTTGCCGCTATTGATTTTTTTGTGCGGGAGCGCGTCAAACTCTACGTGCACTGCAAAAACGGCCATGGCCGCGCTCCCACATTGGTTATTGCGTATCTGTTGAGCACCGGGATGGATGCGGACGGCGCATTATCCCTTGTGAAGTCCCGGCGGCCATCAATTCATCCAAACGAGCGACAACGCGCGGCATTGCGCGCATACGCGCAGTTGGTGCATAATGATATATGATAATAACCCGCAAGCAGCCGGAATGTCGGGGAATGTTATGGAGAATACAAAAAAGGTTATTGAATTTTATGGAGAGACATGCCCGTATTGCGCGGCTGTCGCGCCTGCGGTAAATCGGCTTGAACGCGAAGACGGCGTGACGGTAGAACGCTTGGAGGTGTGGAATAATGAAGAAAATAAAGCGCGGATGGAAGCGCTGCGGCCGCTTTACGAAAAACACTGTGATGGAAATATGGTGGTGCCGAGTTTTTATGAGGAAGCAACCGGTCGGCTTATATGCAACCCGAGCTCTTACGGGGTGCTTTATGCATGGGTTATGAATGGGGGGAAGAACTTCTGATTTATGAATACGGGAACGGATATCGCAACGCTTTTTGACGGGCAGGGGCTGTTTCTTTTAATGCTGATTGTGCTCTGGTCGCTTCCCTGGAAGGGGGTGGCGCTGTGGAAAGCGGCGCATTTGGAACAAAAAAAGTGGTTTATTGCGCTTTTGTTAATTAACACGGTCGGAATACTTGAGATACTTTTTATTTTTTATTTTAGCAAGCGGAAGATTGGGGAACGGGAAGATACATCTTCTCCGTCGTCCTTATAATCCGCAACATTTTTATGGATGAACATTGGGACGGAAAATGCCCACGCGGATTTTCTCTTTTATGCGGAGGGGGGATGCTTGCGCGCGTACTTTTGGCGGTAATCATTGTTTGGGCGGCAAGCGCCGCGTGGCGCACGTGGCATCCCGTGGTGCCGGTCGCGGAACGCACCAAAATCAGCTTTGTTGGCGAGGGGAAAGCGTTCGGGCGTCCGGACATCGCGCTCGTTACCGTCACGGTACTTACCGAAGGAAAGAAATTAAGCGATGCCCAGCAGGAAAACAATCGGCGTTCGGCAAGCGTTACCGCGTTTGTAAAGTCACAGGAAGTGGAGGAGAAGGATGTGCGTACGACTGCCTACAATATCATGCCGAAGTATAGCAGTCCGCGTCCCTGCGTGTTCGGCGTGCCGTGTGCAGACAGTATCTCCGAGATTGTCGGCTACCAGGTTCGCCACATGCTGCAAGTCCGTGTGCGCAACCTGGACCGTACGGGCGAATTGTTAAGCGGCGTGGTGCGTGAGGGGGCAAATGAAATTTCCGGCTTCCAGTTTGCCGTGGAGGATGAAGAAGAGCTGCGAGCCGAAGCGCGAGCAGAGGCAATCACTGCGGCGAAAGAAAAGGCGAAAAAAGTGGCAAAGGAACTCGGCGTCTCGCTTAGGCGCATCGTGGATTTTCAAGAATCGGGATTTTACCCCGTGCCGGCTCTGCGCGCGTTTTCCGCGGAAGCAATGGGTGTGGGCGGGGGAACTCCGGTGGAGCAGGGCGAACAGGAGGTACGCGCGTCAGTAACGCTTACTTTTGAGATAGAGTAACGAAGCATGCATACAAAAATTACGCTCGCAGTGTTTCTTGTTGCCGCAATGATACTTATTGTCGGAGGCATTGTGCTCGCAGGAGTGTTTTCCCGCTATGCGCCGGAGCCGTCTTTTCGGGCCATAGATTCTTACGCGCTTGGGGAGAGTGAAATTCGTGTGCGCATTGCGCGTTCGGCACAGGAGATAACAAAAGGCCTGGCAGGAGTGACGCGTCTGGGCAAGAACGAAGGCATGCTTTTTTTATTGGAGCGTCTGGTGCAGACAAATTTCTGGAATAAAAATATGCGCGTTCCTGTGGACGTAATCTGGCTGCGCGAGGGGAGAGTTGTGGGGATTAGCCAGCTTCCGGAGGAATCAGGAGACGAGCGTGAAACGATATCATCACCCGGGTTGGTGGATCAGGTCTTGGAACTTCCCTTTGGCTGGGCGGAAGAACACCGCTTGCAGGTCGGAGCGCTTTTGCGAGCAATAGGCCGCCGGTAAACGGCACAAGGGGTGTGGATAAGTTTTGTTTCTCTGTCCCGGTGTACGTCCTATAATGAAGATAAGGTCGTTTTGTTACTTATCATTTTAGAGAAAGTAACGCATATACATATATGAATTGGATTTCAGGTCTTTTGGGCATCTGGGTCATTGTAGAGCAATTTTTGGGGTTTTCTCCATCGGCGAGCAGAATATTGCTTGTCATCACTGGTGTTGTGATTGCGGTGCTTGCCTTTTGGCCAAAGGGGTCAGACGCGTCATCTCTGTCTTCCCTGTCCTCAATGGGAGGAGGGGAGAAGATGCCGCCGCCATCCGGGGGCTCCGGAGCGGGTACGTCGTCCGGAAACGCCGGGCGGCAGGGAGGAATGTAAAAACACTACCGAATGAAGAACGTGCTCTATTGGCGCGACATATAAGAAACCGAAGACTCCGCGGCTACATAGCTGCGGAGTTTCGTGTTATTCTGAATCAATGGCCGAAATTATACCGTGCGACTATATGATTATCGGAGGCGGAATTGCGGGCACTACAGCCGCTGAAACAATCCGTGAACAGGATGCGTATGGAAGTATCGTGTTGATTTCAAGCGAGCCGTATCCGCTCTATTCTCGCGTACTTCTGCCGCGCTATGTGCGCGGTAATATTGCGGAAGAAAAAGTCATTCTGCGACAACTCGGAGATTATGAAGAGCGCCGCATTTCCTTGTACTTATCCGAAACCGTGCAGTCGCTTGATATGGAAAAACGGGAAGCATACACGAATGCCGATCGGACATTCTTATTTAAAAAGTTGCTTATAGCATCCGGCGGCCACGCGGCGCCGTGGGAACATGCCCGGGCGGAGAGCGAACGCGTCTTACGCTTTCAAACACTGGACGACGCGCGCCGTATCATCAGCGCCACCGCGGCGGCAAAGGAAAAAACAGCAGCGGTCATTGGCGGAGGTTTTATTGCGCTTGAGTTTCTTGAGTTGTTTGTGCACAAGGGCTTTACAACGACGCTTTTTGCGCGCGGGGCATATTTTTGGGAACATGTGCTGGATGAGAACGGGGGAAGACTGCTGGAAGAACTTTTTGAAATAAAGGGAATATCTGTGCGGCACGGCGCGGAGATTTCGGATATTGCGGCACAGCCCTTTGGACTTGTGGTGCAGACCAAAGACGGAAGACGAACAGAAGCGGCCCTTGTGGGGGTGGGGATTGGTCTTGAGCGCAATCTCTTTTTTGTCCCCGCGCAGATTGCGCGCGGCACGGGGGTTTTAGTGGATGAGGAACTGCGTACAAACATTGCCGATGTCTGGGCGGCCGGAGACGTTGCCGAATACAGAGACGGCAGTACCGGCCGGCGGCGCGTGACGGGAAACTGGACGCAATCGTTCGTGCAGGGACGCATTGCCGGAAGTAACATGGCTGGCGCGCATGAAAAATTTCACGCCGTGGCCGCGTATTCGGTAAAAGTTTTTGACACGGTTATCACGCAAGTGGGGGACGTGGAGCGGGAGGCGGACGGAAAAGACGAGGTTGTCAGCCGCACCGATATTGAGCGGCGCCGGCACGAGATGTTTGTTCTGCGGGACGGGCGTATTATCGGAGCAATTCTTGTTAATGCTTTTGCAGAGAAAAGCACGCTCGCCGAGCTTATTGAGCGCAGAACGAATGTTTCTTCGCATAAATCATCGCTGGCGTCTCTGGATTTTGTGCTTGCGTCGTTGCTATGAAAAACCTTGCGGCAGGCAAAAAAAAATTGTGGCGCAGACATGTCATGTTTGCCGGTATGGGCGTTGCGGCCATGGCGGCCACGGCACTGTTGCGTCCGTCGGTGGTTGTTGGTCCCGTGGTTTATTCGGTGGAGCCGTCCAGTGAGGCTGCTGCGACCAAGGCAGCGGAAGAGCAGAAACCGGCGCATATCGCTACACCCGCAATCGTACGTGCAGTATATATGACGAGCTGGGTTGCGGGAACGCCGAAGTGGAGAGAGCAGATTGTTGGGATGATAACACGGGGCGAGCTCAACACGCTGGTGATAGATATCAAAGACTACTCCGGACACATATCGTTTGCTGTGAATGACCCGAAGCTTATGGAGGTTGGCGCGGTAGAAGAGCGCATTCCGGATGCGCGCGAATTTATTGATATGCTTCACGAAAAAGGAATTTATATAATCGGGCGCGTAAGCGTGTTCCAGGACCCGTATTTGGTTGGCAGGCGTCCGGATCTTGCGGTCAAACGCAAAAGCGACGGGGCAGTATGGAAAGATTACAAGGGCATTTCGTGGCTGGATCCGGCAAGCCGCGAGGTGTGGGATTACCATGTGCGCATTGCGCGCGAAGCCGAGCGCGTCGGGTTTGACGAGATAAACTTTGACTACATTCGCTTCCCTTCAGACGGAAACATGCGCGACATCGCGTATGACTGGTGGGATGGTGTGCGGCCGAAAGCATTGGTGCTCAAAGATTTTTTTGCGTATTTGGATAGCGAGCTTTCCGACCTCGGCGTTCCCATCTCGGCAGACCTTTTTGGCATGACCACATGGAATTATGATGACTTAAACATCGGGCAGATTTTGGAATACGCCGCTCCGCACTTTGATTTTATTGCACCCATGGTTTACCCCTCGCATTACCCGAAAACATTTATGGGGTTTGCAAATCCCGCCGCGCACCCGTATGAAATTATTTTTTCGGGCATGGAACGTGCCCGCGATCGCTTGCGGCGGTCTATGATGCGGGATTGGAATCATGGATGCTATGGGATGCGGGAAACACTTATACCGTTACTGCGCTGGATGCGGAACTTTTGCCGCGCGCAACGACAACGTTGCCTGTGATCAACGCCAGCACCACACCATTCGTCCCGCTTCCGAATGGGAGAACGGCTACAACAACGTCCCCTGCCGCTTCTTAAAAAAATCAATACCCCGGTGTTGATTATAAAGCGGTGCTAAAAAACGTTGAAAATAAAGGGTTTTGTTTTAATCAACACCGGGTGTTGATTTATAGATAGTAGAGTTGAATTCCATTATGATAAAACTACCCCGCACATCGCGCGATGTGCGGGGTTATGGTTGTTGTGAGATTGATTCTCTTTAAAGATTATCCGGTAAAGGCACGAGATTATTCTCCAGAACATCTCCGAAAACATCTCGCCGGTATGGCAAGAAGTTCTGGACATGGTCCCTCCTGCGTAATCCGATTCCTCCCGACATTGGGTGACGCTCCAGCGCCCCACTTGTCCAATTGAATGCCGCGGTGGTAAGACTTGCGACAACCCCGCCGGGGTTAATACCATGCCGCCGAACTGCCTTTTTGAAAGCATCACGGAAGCCATAGAACTCGCGGTAGCATTCAAAAAGAAGTCGGGATAATTCATCCGGAGAGAGATGCGGATGGCGCCACACAAGACAGGAAGTGTCATAATGATCCATATTCGGTTCAACCAGAAGACCTTCGTGTTTGAAATCTCCGTACTGCGATGTTCCCGGAATTGGGGTGAGAACATAAAATGATGC
>JACPCQ010000014.1 GCA_016179715.1 Parcubacteria group bacterium | reverse complement strand
ATCCGGCTATAGGTTTGGCGTTCTCGTGGAGGGTTTTTGAGTTTTTGAATTTAGGATTTGCCCAGTCATTCGACTGGGCGCTAGGTCGGACGACCTGGCGAACCTCCCGAACCGCTTTTGGCGGTTAACGCCGAGTCATCCGACTCGGCAGGCATTAGCAGTGCGTTGCTTTCAGCCACTCAGCCACGCCTCCAATATAAACTAAAACTATTTTTGCAGCGTGGCTTCGGGTTCCCATTTCCGCCTTCGGCGGACAGGCAGCCACGCCTCCTTTGTCTGCCTATTTTACCGGCTTTTTTATCCTTTTGCCAGAGCGATGCCGATGACACGCGCAGCTCCGGCGTGCTTGAGCGCGCGCGCCGCTTCCGCCACGGTCGCGCCGGTGGTGAGAACAACGCTCCCCGTACGTTTGCAAGCCGCTCCTTTTTATTGGCTGTTTCTACCTGCGGCTTTGTTTCAATAATTTTTTTGAGTAAGTTAGCGTCAAGCGGGAGAGCGAGAAACTTGGAGAATTCGCTTGCGATAAGGGCAGATTGATTGAATCCGCGTTTGCGCAGGCGGCGCCGCGAGAGCGGTATCGGAGCAACCAAGGCAGTCTCTTTGCCAAGAGTTTTCTGGAGAGATGGCGCAAATTTTTCAGCTCCGGCGGCAAGTATCGGGGCGAGGCGTCTTATGTTGCGGTATTTGAACGCGTGAATGGATGCGCGAACTACGGGCGTACGGTAAGAAAATACCACGAATAATTTATTTAAGGGAATATGTTCACGCCTTGCGCATCTTTTACAGAGAGAAGAATCATCAAACTGCGCAACATCACAGCCCACACAGGAGGCAGAGCATGGATGCAGTTGCCCGCGGCAGACGGCACAGAGAATTGTGCCGCTTTTTTGGCAGCCGACGCACCGGTCGGGAAAGAATGTTGCAAGAACGGCGCGCAGTGTTGTGTGGATAAGTGCGAATGACATTGCGTTGTTTTATTATGCTATAATATACGTGTATCGTGAAGGACACGCGGTCCGCAGACGCTTTGTAAGAGTGCCGTCGGGCGCGTGTTCGGGTGTGGGCAGAGCGAAACGCATGGCGGGAAAAAAGAAGCCGCATTATGGTAGATATTTCATTTTTCAAAAAGCTCTCACCGAGCGGGATCTTTGAACTTTGGAGAGGGGGAAGCCAAAGCATCGTTGGCGTTGACTTGGGGTCGTCCTCGTTTAAGGCGGTACAGTTACGAAAGGAGCGCGAACAAGCGGTGCTTGAAACCTACGGCGAGCTTTCGGTGGCGCCGTACGGCGAAGTCGCGCAAGGACAATCCGCGCGCTTGCCGGAACAAAAAGCCTCGGAACTTCTCGCGGATCTGATACGGGAGGCAAAAATTACCGCGAAGGAAGCAGTGGTGGCAATTCCGCTTCGCAGCAGTTTTGTCACGCTTATCCGTTTGCCGCAGATGCCGCCGGGCGAGCTTGCCAAAGCAATTCCGATTGAGGCGCGCCGGTATATCCCCGTACCCATTTCGGAGGTGGTCATGGATTGGTGGAGCGTTCCGCCAAGTCTGCACATTCAAGGCGTGCCGAAGGGTGAGGAAGATGTGGCGGAACACGAGGAAGTAATCCTGGTTGCAATCCACCGCGACGTCATTGAGAAATACCGCGCGCTTTTTGGTAAGACGGGGCTGACCGTTAAAGCGTTTGAGATTGAGGCATTCAGCTCGGTTCGCGCGGCAATCGGAAGAGAGATTAATCCGTTGCTGATTGTTGATGTCGGAGCGCTGACGACGAAGATGATTATGGTGGATAAAGGGGTAGTGCGTTCGGCGCACAGTATTGACCGCGGCGCGCAAGATTTGACGCTCGCGCTCTCGCGTTCTTTAGGAGTTGATTTTGCGCGCGCGGAAACGACGAAGCGCGAGACCGGTCTCTCGCCATTGCCCGAACATCGGGAGATGACGAGCGCGATGGAGCCCATGTTGGACGCGATTTTTGCTGAAGCAAGCCGGGTCGCGCTGGATTATCGCCGACGCTACGGGCGGTTCATGGAGCGGGCGCTTCTCTCCGGAGGAGGGATGCTGCTCAACGGGGTTGTTGAACATGCCGTGGAGCGTTTTGGGGTGGAAGTTGAACGCGTGCACGCATTTTCAAAAGTACGGTACCCGGCGTTTTTGGAGCCGGTGCTCAAAGACATCGGACCAAGTTTTGCGGTAGCCATTGGCCTTGCGCTGCGGGAGTTAGGGTAATAAAGGGCAATAAAAAACACGCGCGGAAGTTTTGACAGCGAGCGTGCGACCGGAAAGAAAAAATGGCATTTATTTTTTATTTAAAATGTGAGTAAATTGAGTATAAGGACAAGCGATTTTTAAATGTTGAAACGTATATATTGTTGTGGCTAACCAACCCTCTATTATTGCGAAAAACATGGCGGCTGATCTGCGCCCGAAGATGCCGGGGCGCGGGATGGGCATCTTTGCGCTTTTGGGGCTTTTCCTTTTAGTGCTTACGCTTGCTTTTGGCGGCGTTGTGCTTTTTTACGGACGACTTCAGCAGGGCCGCGTTGCTGCCTTACAGGAGTCTTTTGGGCGGGCGGAGGCCGAGTTTGAACCTGCGCTCGTTGCCGAGTTCACGCGGGTTTCGCGTACGATTGATGCCTCCAAAACGTTGGTAAAACAACACACGTCGCTCTCGCGCGTCTTTGAATTTTTGGAAGAGGCAACGCTGCCGGAGGTGCGATTCACCACGTTTTCATTCTCGGTGGAAACCTTGACACTGGTGATGAACGGGGAGGCGAAGGGCTATACAAAACTCTCGCAGCAAGCGATCGTCTTTGAGCAAAGTCAATTTGTGGAACGGGTAAAATTGAGCAATCTTTCGCTTATTGATTCCGGAAGGGTCGGCTTTGCCTTGCAGTTGGTGCTGAAGCCGGAACTTCTCCAATTCTTTTAATGTTTTGTTGTAGATTTACGTTGTTTTTACCATGAGGAACATCATCATCGGCGCGGTATTTGTTCTGATTGCGATAGGCGTATTTTTGACGTGGATTCGCCCGCAGCTTGATGCGGCGGCTGTACTGCGTCGGGAGCAGACGTCGCTGGGAGAAACCCTCTCGCGATTTCGCGAACTGCGCACCGTGCGCGATGGTCTGCTTTCGCGGTATAACACGATTTTACAGCGGGACTTGGACCGCCTCAACGTGATGGTGCCGCCCACTCCGGAGACCGGCGCGCTCATTACTGAGCTTGACCAGCTCGCGCAATCGCATGCGCTGCTGCTTAAATCGGTAGATATCGGTGAGCAGCCCGAACAGCCGGGTGCGGCTTTCACACGCGCGCGAGGGATGGGGAAACGGCTCACATTGAATATTGATTTGGTCGGGTCGTACCCGGCATTTCGGTCGTTTTTGCAAGACTTGGAGCGGAGTCTCCGGCTGATTGATATAGACATATTGTCATTTTCAGTCGGAGACAAAGACGTGAATCAATACGCGCTTCGGGCGAGTAGTTATTGGCTGGGCAGTAAATAACGATTGTAGTATGAAGGGCTCACGGAAACAAAATATTTTGGTCGGAGCACTGGTTCTTGCCATTCTGGGGCTGGGAGTTTACTGGTATTTGGGCAGAACGGGTACTCCTGACGTTGCCGTACAAAGTGTTGGCGTGAATCAAACAGCTCCGCAAGACCAATTTGTCGCGTTGCTCGCTTCCCTCTCCTCACTCAAACTGGACACGTCATTTTTCCAGGACCCCGTTTTTGACCGTCTGGTGGATTTTGGAGCCCGGGTCTCTCTTCCCTCGTCTCGCGGAAGACGAAATCCGTTTGCGCCGTTACAATAATAAATCCTAACCCCGAGATCCCAAACTCTTCCGCCAAAGGCGGATTCACATTGGGCGGGAAACAATATCAAATCTCAAAATCCAAAACTCAATATACGTTTTTGAATTTGAAAGATTTGAATTTTAAATTTATTTAGGGTTTAGTGCTTAGCATTTAGATCTTACGGCAATTATGGACACTCGTTTTACCGAGACGCTTCTCCAAAAAAAGGTCATTTCGCAAGAACAGCTTTACGAAGCGCGTATCGAAGCCGAAAAGGGCAACCAGCCGATTGAGGATATGCTTATCGCGCATGGTGTGCCGGAGAACGCTATTATTCAGGCACAGAGCGAAGTGCTTGAGGTTCCCGTGCGTAACCTGGGAGGCAAGCATATTTCTTTTGATGTCCTGCGCCACATTCCGGAGGAGTCGGCGCGGCACTATCGTTTTGTACCTCTGGGCATAGAAGACGGGGTGTTAGCGGTAGGCATGCGCGACCCGTCGGATATTGAAGCGCGCGAAGCGTTGCAGTTTATCGCTTCAAAATTAAATTTGCCGTTTAAAATCTTTCTTATCACGCAGTCAGACTTTGAGTCGGTGCTGGGAGATTTTAAGGGTTTGTCCGGTGAAGTAACGCAAGCGCTTAGCGAGCTTGAAGTTGCGCTTGCGGATGAGGGGTTGTCGGAGTCAACGCCGGGGAAAGAGACTCCGCTCATTGAAGAAACTCCGGTCATTAAAATTGTGGCGGTGATACTGCGGCATGCAGTGGAAGGAAAAGCGTCTGACATTCATATTGAGCCGTTCTCGGACAGTCTGCATGTGCGCTTTCGCGTGGACGGAGTATTGCATACCAGCATTCTTCTTCCCATTAAAGTGCATGACGCGGTTGTCTCTCGGGTAAAGATTTTGACGAACATGCAGTTGGATGAGAAGCGCAAGCCCCAGGACGGAAGATTCCATGCGCGTATCGGAGATCGGGACATTGATTTTCGCGTTTCTATGTTCCCGACCAATTTCGGCGAAAAGGTGGTTGTGCGCATCTTGGACACGACAGGGGAGGTAAAACCGCTTGAAGAGCTTGGCATGACCGATAGGGCGCTTGCGGAAGTGAAAAAAAATATAATCCGGCCGTACGGTCTCATCCTGCTTACGGGCCCGACCGGTTCCGGGAAAACAACGTCACTCTACTCCATGCTGCGGATGCTGGATCGCGAAAAAAACAATGTCGTGAGTCTGGAAGACCCCGTAGAATACACGATTCCCGGAGTGAACCAGTCGCAGGTGCGCCCGGAGATAGGATATACATTTGCAAACGGTCTGCGCTCTATTTTGCGGCAAGACCCGGACATCATGATGGTGGGAGAGATTCGCGACAAAGAAACAGCGCAACTTGCCATACACGCGGCGCTAACCGGCCACCTCGTCCTTTCTACACTGCACACCAATAATGTCATCGGTGTCATTCCGCGCTTGATAGACATGGGGGTGGATCCGTTCCTCATTCCCCCGACATTGGTGCTCGCGGTTGGGCAACGATTGGTGCAAAAGCTCTGCGAAGACTCCAAAAAAGCCCTGCCGCTTGAGGGAAAATTGCTGGAGAAAATAAATGCGGAATTACAGGAAGTGCCGCAAATGGCGCGAAAGGAAATCATCCTGCCGAAAGAAATATATGAGGCAGAGGCGTCAAATTCCTGTCCAAGAGGCGTGAGGGGGCGAACCGGAATTTTTGAGGTGCTTTCCATGACTGCCGGTCTTGCCGAAGTGATACTCAAAAGCCCGTCCGAGCGTGCTATACTGGAGGAGGCAAAGAAACAGGGATTTATTACGCTGCGCCAAGATGGTATAATAAAGGTATTGCGTGGAATTATTGGGCTGAAGGAATTAGAGGCGGTAACACAAAACGTGATATAATTGAGGAAGAGAGAAACGTGCGAGGGTAAACACCAAAAATAAACAATATGCAAACATGCATCAGCGAAAAGAATCTTATTAAGTACGGCGCGGGTCGCGGCGGAAAGATATTTTGCCGCGCAGAGAAAGAGCGCATGATTGCGCGTTTCCTACGGGGATTTGCCGGTGCTGTCCGGTTGACGGCAATGGCGCAGGCGAAGAAGTGACGAGGATAAATTATATGTTTAACGGTGCATGCATATGGAAGACGTAAGCAAAAAAATTGTTTTTATAGTGG